>JADGAP010000011.1 GCA_015231965.1 Magnetococcales bacterium
CGCCGCGGGGGCGCGGACGGCCGGGGCGGCGACCGGCGTTGCGGGAGGCGCGGCGGCTCCGGCGGCTTCGGGCGGGTCCGCCCAACAGGCGCTGCTGAACTCCCTGGACAAGGACAAGGCCGCCGCCAAGGCCGCCGCCAAGGCCGCCGACAAGAAAAAGGCCGAGGCCAAGGACGACAAACCCAAGGACGCCAAGGCGTTGGCGGCGTCCCGGCTCAAGGCGGAGATGGAATATCTGGAAAAACTGGCCGACGAGGGCAACGCCCGGGCGCAAAACGCGCTGGGCGAACGGCGGCTTTCCGGGCAAGGGGTGGAGCAGGATTTCGCCGAGGCGGCGGATTGGTTTCTCAAGGCTTCGAATCAGGGGTTCGCCAAGGCCCGCTACAACCTGGGGTTGCTGCACCGGGACGGTCGAGGCGTGGACAAGGATCCGGAAAAGGCGAAAATGTTGCTGGCCCAGGCGGCGGAGGAAAAACTGGCCGACGCCGCCCACGCCCTGGCCCGGATGAACGAATCCGATCCCGCCCTGGCCCTCTCCTGGTATCGCAAGGGGGCGGAGGGGGGGCATCGGGAAGCCCAGTACCAAAGCGGCATTCGGCTGTTGGAAGGGCGCGGTGCCCCGGCGGATCCGGCGGAAGCGCGGCGCTGGTTTGAAAAGGCGGCGCAGGCTGGGCATCCTGCGGCCCAGCACCGCCTGGGCGATCTGCTGATGCAACAACCCGACGAGGGCGACAACCGGGTGGAAGCCTTCAAATGGTTCAGTCTGGCGGCGGTGGGCGGCGAGTCGGAGGCCAACGACAAGCGCAAGACGGTGGGGGAAAAACTCTCCCGGGAGCAGTTGAGCGCGGTGCAAGAGCGGATTCGCCAACTCCAGTTGCGTTATTGACGCGGCGAACGGGGGCGAGACCCGGAAAAACGAGGCAGTGAAAGACGAGGCGGGTTTAAGCGGTGTTTTCCTTTCTCACCCCCTGGTTGCCAGCCCTGACGGTTTTTCTCGCCGCCGCCGTTCAAGAACTGGCGGCGCCTTGGCCGGGTTGGGGAATCTTGCGTCCGGATCTGGTCTCCATCTGCCTGTTTTATTGGCGGCTTTATCGTCCGGACCGTTGCGGTGCCCCCCTGGCCTTTGCCGGCGGTCTCTCCCTGGACATCCTTTCCGGACTGCCGCTGGGCATGAACGCCTTCAGCAAAATTCTCCTCGTGCTGTTGACCGGCACCGTTCGCCGCCGTTTGCGTTCCGCCGATTTTTTCCTGTTGTTGCCCGTGTTGCTGCTCCTGATCGGGCTGGAGGAGTGGGTGCAATGGGGGGTGGCGATGCTGTTGCAAGGGGATCACGCCCGTTGGCCGATGCTGGTGGGAAGGCCCATCGCCACCGTGTTGGCGGCGCCCTTGGTGGTGGCGGGGTTGATTGGCCTTCACCGGCGATTTTTGGAGGATGCGTGACCCATGTTGGATGATGATCGGCAGTTGTTCCGGGTGGACGCCCGCCGTCGCCTGTTGGTCATCGGCGGGGTGAGCGGTCTGCTGATGGGGACCATCGGCGCGCGGCTGTTCTATCTGCAACTGCTCAAGGGCGGCCAATATCACGACCTGGCGGAAGACAACCGCATCAGCCTGCGACCGATCTCGCCGCCCCGGGGGCGGATTCTCGACCGCTCGGGGTTGGTGTTGGTGGAAAATCGCCCCGACTACCTGCTGACCGTGATTCCCGAACTCACCGGCGATTTGAAGGAGACGCTCCAAGAATTGCAGCGTCATCTCCATTTGACCGAGGAGGAGGTGACCGACGCCCTCAAGCAGGCGCGCAATCAGCGGCGGTTTCTTCCCCTGCGGGTGCGGGCTCATCTGGATTGGGACGAAGTGAGTCGGGTGGAGACCCGGCTCTACGACCTGCCGGGGGTCTCCATTCAAATTCAGGCGTTGCGCCACTATCCCTACGGCAATCTTTGCTCCCACGCGCTGGGGTACATTGGCGAACTCAACGAGAACGAAAAGAAGGATCCGGAAAATCAGCGGATGCGCCCCGGCGAGATGATCGGCAAATCGGGGGTGGAACGCAGCTACGAAATGACCCTGCGGGGGGTGGAGGGGGTGCGGGAGCTGGAGGTCAACGCCATGGGGCGGGAGGTGCGGGAGCTTCGTTTCACTCCGCCGACCCCGGGGCGGGATTTGTCCCTGACCATCGACGTGGAGCTGCAGCAGGTGGCGGTGGACGCCATGGTCGGTCAAACCGGCGCGGTGGTGGCCCTGGATCCGCGCAATGGCGAGGTGCTGGTGATGGCCAGCCTGCCGTCCTACGACCCCAACGAGTTCATTCGCGGCATCTCGGGCAAGCTGTGGAAGCGGCTGATGGCCGATGACGACCGTCCGATGATCAACAAGGCGGTGCAGGGGCAGTATCCTCCCGGATCGACGTTCAAGATCGCCACCGCCTTGGCGGCGTTGGAGGGGCGCATCGATCCAGAGCAGCGTTTTTTTTGTCCGGGGGGCTATTTCCGCTACAACCACTACTACCACTGCTGGCGCAACGGCGGGCATGGCAGCGTCAATCTGATGCAGGCCATCGAGCAGTCTTGCGATGTCTATTTTTACCACGTGGGGGAGATCCTGGGGGTCGATTTTATCGACCGGGTGGCGCGCAAGCTGGGGTTGGGTCAACTCTCCGGCATTCCCCTGGAAGGGGAGAAGGCGGGCAGCATCCCCTCCCGGGAGTGGAAAAAGGCGGTATTGGGCCATCCGTGGTATCCCGGCGAAACCCTGGTCAACGCCATTGGCCAGGGCTATGTGACCACCACGCCGCTGCAACTGGCGGTGATGATCGCCGCCGTGGCCAACGGGGGGCGCTTGCATCGACCGACGTTGGTGCGGCAGGATGGGCGGCCGTTGCAGGAGCCGCCCAAGGTCAGCCCGTTTCAGCACGAGCATCTGGTATTGTTGCGTCGGGGGTTGGAGCAGGTGATGCACGGGGCGCGGGGCACGGCCCATCGCGCCAAATTGATGTTCGAGGTGCAGGCGGGGGGCAAGACCGGCACGGCGCAGGTGATGCGGCATCGTCGCACCGCCGAGGGCAAGATCATCAAGTCCAGCGAACGAAGGCATCAGGACCACGCCCTGTTCGTCGGTTACGCCCCGCTGGACGCCCCGGAGATCGCCATTGCGGTGGTGGTGGAGCATGGCGGCCACGGCGGTTCGACGGCGGCGCCGATCTCCAAAAAAATCATGGATTACTATTTCGCCCGGCAACGGGGGGCGTTGGAGGAGTGGCGTCATGCCGTTGGGCAGGCCTGAAGGGCTGCTGAGCCCTT
The DNA here is from genome assembly GCA_015231965.1 of Magnetococcales bacterium. Taxonomy (GTDB): domain Bacteria; phylum Pseudomonadota; class Magnetococcia; order Magnetococcales; family JADGAP01; genus JADGAP01. Next base: position 3,303 of record JADGAP010000011.1, read on the forward strand.
CCTCGGGCAGTGCGGAAGAGACCCGCGTGGGAGAGCGCCTGCGGCGTTTTCCCGTGGCGTTGCTGTTGATGCTGACGGCGCTGGTCTGCTTGGGCGAGGTGGTGCTTTATTCCGCCGTGGGGGGGATGGAGCAGTTGGACGCCACCTTGCGTCAAGGGGTGCGGTTCATCGTCTCCGCCACGGTGATGATGGTGGTGTCGGTGACCGACGGGCGTCTTTTCCGGCGATACGCCTATGTATTTTATGGCGGCGTCCTGTTCCTCCTGGTGCTGGTTTTCTTGGCGGGCACCGTGGGCATGGGGGCGCGGCGCTGGCTGTCGTTGGGGTTCATGAATTTGCAACCCTCGGAACCGATGAAGTTGGCCATCATTCTGGCCCTGGCGCGCTATTTTCATGATCGGGCGGTCTCCAAGGGGATTGGGGTGCGTGATTTTCTGGTGGCGGGGGTCATGATCGCCATGCCCATGGGGTTGATCCTCAAACAGCCGGATTTGGGCACGGCGATTTTGCTGCTGGGGGTGGGGGGAACGGTGGTTTTTGTCGCCGGGTTGTCGTGGAAGGCGATCCTGGGGCTGGTGGCGATGGGCGGATCGGTCTTGCCGGTGGCCTGGAATTTTTTGCACGATTATCAAAAAAAGCGCATCTTCACCCTGTTTGATCCGGAAGCCGACCCCCTGGGGGCGGGCTATCACATCATCCAGTCCAAAATCGCCGTGGGTTCCGGCGGGTTGTTGGGCAAGGGATTCATGGCCGGGAGCCAGAGCCGGCTGGAATTTTTGCCGGAGCGCCACACGGATTTCATTTTTTCGGTATTGGCCGAGGAGTGGGGGTTCGCCGGGGCGATGGTGTTGATGACCCTCTACGCCCTGGTGATTGTGCGGGGGTTGGTGATTGCGGCTTCGGCCAAGGATCGGTTTGGTCTGTTGGTGGCCTCCGGGGTGACGGCGTTGTTCGCCATCCAGGTGGTGGTGAACATGGGCATGGTGATCGGTTTGCTGCCGGTGGTGGGGATCCCCCTGCCCTTGATCAGCTATGGCGGCAGTTCCATGGTGACGGTGATGCTGGCCATGGGGCTGCTGGCCCACGTCAGCGTGCAGTCCACGAAATGAGGATGAGGACCGCCGCCCCGCGGGGCGGGAACGGTTTGGAGGAAGGGATGATGAAAGGGTGGAGGTCATGAAGCTTTCGCGCATCGCCGAGCCATTGGGGTTGGTCCATCAGGGGGGGGATCCGGAAATTTTCGGCGTGGCCCCGGTGGAGGAGGCGGGAGCGGGGGATCTCACCTTCGTGACGGATCGCAAATTTCTCGCCCGGGGGATGACGGCGGCGGCGATGGTGATCTCCCCCGCCTTGGCCGCCGGGCTTGAGGAGGCGCATCCCCGTTTGTTGAGCGAGGCCCCGGCCCTGGACGTGGCGGAAGCGGCCAAGCTGCTGGGGTATCGCGAATTGACGATGAGCGGCGTCCACCCCTCGGCGGTGATCGACGACACGGCGGAGTTGGGGGAGGGGGTGGCGGTGGGGGCGCGGGCGTTCATCGGTCCCCGGGTGCAAATCGGGGCCGGATCGGTGATCCACCCCGGGGTGGTGATCCACGAGGGAACCCGCATCGGGGCGCGGTGCGTGATTCAGAGCAACAGCGTCATCGGCTCCGACGGGTTTGGGCTGGATGTGAAGGGGGGGCGGGTGCGCAAGATTCCCCACTTCGGCGTGGTGCGCATCGAGGATGACGTGGAGATCGGGGCCTGCGTCACGGTGGACCGGGCGCGGTTTGGCGAGACGGTGATCGGGGCGGGGAGCCGCATCGACAATTTGGTGCAGATCGCCCACAACGTGCGGGTGGGGCGGGGCGTGGTGATCGTGGCCCAGGTGGGAATCGCCGGTTCGTGCCGCATCGAGGATGGGGTGGTGCTGGCGGGGCAGGTGGGGTTGGTTCCTCACGTCACCGTGGGCAAGGGGGCGCGGGTGGGGGCCTCCACCGGGGTGGCGGGGGATGTGCCGCCGGGGGCCGTTTGGTCCGGCTGGTGGGGCCAGGAACACCGCCGCAGCATGACCGAGCTGGTCGCCCTGCGCAAGCTGCCGGAGTTCATGAAAATGGTCAAGGATATGTTCAAGAAGCAGGGGTGGGAGTAAAACGCATGACCATGGAGGCCCATGTCTTGTCCCGTTACGCCGAGGGGGCGCGGCGGGTGGAGGCGGATCTTTGCTGCCCGGTGAGCTACGACGCCCAACTGTTGGAACTCCTGCCGCGGGAGATCGTGGAGCGGGACTACGGGTGCGGCGATCCTTCCCGCTACGTTCGTTCTGGCGACGTGGTGTTGGATTTGGGGTCCGGCGGGGGGAAGATTTGCTATTTGGCCGCCGTCTTGACCGGCGCGGCGGGGCGGGTCATCGGCGTGGACATGAACGATGAAATGCTGGCCCTGGCGCGTCGGCATCAGCCGGAGATGGCGGCCAAGCTGGGGGGGGATCGGGTGTGTTTCCGCAAGGGGCGGATTCAGGATCTGGCCGAGGATCTGGAGGGGGTGGCGGACTATCTGGCGGCCCATCCGGTGGTCGATGGGGCCTCGTTGGCGGCCTTCGAGTTGGAGCGGGCGCGGCGGCGGCGGGAGGAGCCGATGATCCCCGACGGCTCCGTGGATCTGGTCCTCTCCAATTGTGTTCTCAATTTGGTGGACGATGGGGAGAAGCCTAGGCTGGTTCGGGAAATTTTTCGCGTCCTCAGGCCGGGGGGGCGGGCGGCCATTTCCGACATCGTCTCCGACGGGCCGATTCCCGAGCGGTTGAAGCGGGATCCAGAGCTGTGGTCCGGGTGCCTCTCCGGCGCTTTTGTGGAGCATGAATTTCTCCGGGCTTTTCGCGAGGCGGGTTTCGTCGGCGCGACCTTGGACAAATGGGACGACGCCCCCTGGCGGGTGGTGGAGGGGATTGAATTTCGTTCCGCCACTCTGACGGCGGTGAAGCCCTTGGCGTTCGATGGGCGGGCGGAGCGGGGGCATTGGGTGATCTATCGCGGGCCGATGGCGTGGGTGGAGGATGAGTTCGGCGGGCGTTATGCGGCGGGGGAGCGGACGCCGGTGTCGGCGGAGGTTTTTGCGCGGTTGTCTCGGGAGCCTTATGCGGGAATGTTCATTCTCATTCATCCGGGGAGGCCAAAAAGCCAGATTCAGGTGGCGGGGTGCGTCCCGGGCGGCGGATGTTGTTGATCCTCGGCTGTTGTTTTTCCTGAAATGGAGAGAGGGGTTGGGGGGGGGGGCGGAGCGGGGGCGTCCGTCCCCTCCCGACCCTGCGACGACGGCGTCGTGGAAGAGGCGCGGGGTTTCGGTGGTCCCTGCCGTGGTCGTCCTCTGAACGGTTATTCTCCCGGGATAAAACATCTTTAATTGTTTGTTTCGAGGCGAGGGCAATTCAAAACCCGTCTCTATTTCTGATAGAGTAATTCCAAACCATTTTTACACATTGCTAGCCACAAATTTTACGCTCGTCATTCCCGCGAAAGCGGGAATCCAGGAAAGCCGATAGGCGAAAGGCTCCCTTCAAACAAACGGAAACAGGACTTGGCTCCTCGTGGCGAGGTCTGTATTCCCCTCCCCCGCCCCTGGATTCCCGCTCTCGCGGGAATGACGGTTTCATCGTGGGGGCGTTGGTTGCACACCCAGACGCGGCTTGGCTTGAGGTCAAAATTTCGATTGTAACGACTATAGAGTAATTCCAATTCAAAATTGACCAGGCTGAACGATACGCGGCGTCTGGGGTGCGCGACCAGCCCAATCATGCGTTGACAATCCGCCAAGAGTGGGATAGCGTCGAATCAAGTAATGGTTCCTGAATAGGAATTTGTTGTGATAATAAAGGACGAATCCCCGGAACGCCGCCTGGACTGGCTGAAAAGCCAGTTGCAGCAAGCGGGCCACAAAGCCACCCATCAGCGGCTGGAGGTCTTTCGGCAGGTGATCCTGACCGACGAACATCCGGACGCCGAGGCGGTCTATTTGGGAGTTCGGGAGCGCATCCCGACCATCTCCCGCAACACCGTCTATCAGACCCTGCAATTTCTCATGGACCAGGGTTTCATTGCACCGTTCGGCGTCCATCAGGCCAGCCACCGCTACGACCCGAACCCTGCGCCTCATCACCATCTGCTCTGTCTGCGCTGCGGCAAGGTGAGCGACTACGAGGCGTCCCCGTTGGAAATCATCCCCCCTCCCATGGGGGGTGCCAATTGGGGGAAGGTGGATTCCATCCATGTGGAGTTGCGGGGTGTTTGTTCGGATTGTCTCTCGGAGCGCAAGAGAGAACCGTGATTTTTCATCATTCAACAGGACGGGAGAAAATTCATGAGCGAGAAATACCTCGCAGCGGCCAACGGCCACCCCATCGCCGACAACCAGAACACCCTCACCGCCGGACGCCGGGGACCGGCCCTGTTGCAGGATTGGTGGCTGATGGAGAAGCTGGCCCACTTCGCCCGGGAGCGCATTCCGGAGCGGGTGGTGCATGCCAAGGGATCGGGGGCCTTCGGGGTTCTCCGCATCACCCACGACATCACCCGTTACAGCAAGGCCAAGGTTTTTTCCGCCATCGGCAAGGAGACCCCGGCCTTCGCGCGCTTCTCCACCGTGGCCGGGGAGCGGGGGGCCGCCGATGCGGAACGGGACGTGCGCGGCTTTGCCCTCAAGTTCTACACCGAGGAGGGCAACTGGGATGTGGTGGGCAACAATACGCCGGTCTTTTTTGTGCGTGATCCCCTGAAATTTCCCGATTTTATCCATAGCCAGAAGCGCGACCCCCAGACCAACCTGCGCTCCAACGTGGCGGCCTGGGACTTCTGGACCCGTCACCCGGAAGCCCTGCATCAGGTGACCATCCTCATGTCGGATCGGGGCATTCCCCAGAACCTGCGCCAGATGCACGGCTTCGGCAGCCACACCTATAGTTTCATCAATGCGGCCAACGAACGCTTTTGGGTGAAGTTCCATTTCAAGTCGATGCAGGGCATCGCCAACTGGACCGATGCCGAAGCTGCCCAGGTGGTGGCCCAGGACCGGGAGTCCTCCCAGCGGGATCTCTACAACGCCATCGAGCGGGGGGAGTTCCCCAAGTGGCGTTTCTGCGTGCAGATCATGCCGGAGAACGAGGCCGCCACGTATCGCCTCAACCCCTTTGACCTCACCAAGGTGTGGCCCCACGCCGACTATCCCCTGATCGACGTTGGCGTCTTGGAGTTGAACAAGAACCCGGAGAACTACTTTGCCGACGTGGAGCAGGCCGCCTTTACTCCGGCCAATCTGGTCCCCGGCCTCTCCACCTCGCCGGACAAAATGCTTCAGGGGCGGATCTTCTCTTACGGCGACGCCCACCGCTACCGGCTGGGGGTCAACCATCACCAGATTCCGGTCAACGCCCCCCGTTGCCCCTTCGCCCGTTTCTTCCATCGGGACGGCGCGGCGCGGGTGGATGGCAACAACGGCGGACGGATCAACTATCAACCCAATCGTTTGGGTGAGTTTCCCGAATTTCCCTCCGCCGCCGAACCCCCCCTGGCCCTGGACGGCGAGGCCGATCGCTGGAATCACCGGGAAGACGAGGATTATTACAGCCAGCCGGGGGCGTTGTTCCGCCTGATGACCCCCGAGTTGCAACGCCAGCTCTGCGGCAACATCGCCCGCCACATTCAGGGCGTTTCCGCCGATATCGTGGCCAAGGCGCTGGAGCACTTCCGCAAGGCCGATCCCGCCTACGGGGCGGGGGTGGAAGCAGCGATCAAGGCCTTGTAACGAGAACCCGCCCTTCAGGTGAATCAGGAACACCCGTTCCCATGAAGACCAAGGACCATCTCAAGGTGGCCTTTTCCGGGATCGAGGACTTTCGGGCTCAAGACCTGCGCCCACCTGCGCTACATGGTTGATCACCGCAGGCGCGCCGTCGCCCGAGGTGCGAGACTTGCGGGGTCACAGCACGGTCCAAAGTGACGGAACGTTATGCCCATCTCAATCTGGACAACGTTCGGGCCGCAGTGGCACTGCTGGATCGGAGGTCACGTTTTGGTCACGGTGTGGGGTAGGAAGCACAAAGGGTTGCCGGTCAATGACGGGCAACCCTTTGATTGTACTGTTTTGAATGGTGCCCAGGGGCGGAATTGAACCACCGACACGAGGATTTTCAGTCCCCTGCTCTACCAACTGAGCTACCTAGGCGTTTGTTGCACCATCGTCTTCCTCCAGATCGTCGGCCAGAGGCTGTTTTCTTCCGATCCGGGAAGACCCAGGATTCTAGCACTCTCCTGGGGAATTGCAAGGGGGAATGCGCGGGGTTGGGTGTGAGGGGTGAAAAAGGGGGAAGAGGGAGATTCAGAGGGGCTTTTTCAGGACGCCGATCTCCCAGAATCCCTTGAGGGGTTCGCCGTTGGGGCGGGTGAACACGCCGTAGCCGTGGCGTTTGTTGAGGATCCATTCGCCGGTGTAGCTTTCGCCGGAGGGCCAACGATAGGTTCCGTAGCCGCTGAAGCGGTCCTCGGCGAACGCCCCCTCGTAGCGCCCCCCCTTGGGAAAGGTCATGACGCCGCGCCCTTCCATGTGGCCATCCCGCCACTGGCCGACGTAGGTTCGTCCATCCTGCCAGACGAAGGTTCCCTGGCCGTGTTTTTTCCCCAGATGATACATTCCCTGATAGCGGTTGCCATTGACGAAGGCGGCCTCGCCGTAGCCCTCCTGGCAATCGCCCCGCAGGCAGTCGAAGGACTCCGGGTCGCGACCGCCGATCCAGCGTCCGTGGCGGCGCATGCGCTGGCGCAGTCTCTCGAATCCCGCCACCCCCGCCACCAGGAGGGTCAGGGCGAGGGCACCGATCAACAGGGGATCCATCGTTGGCGAGGCTCCTTGCCGCGAAGGTAGCGGCGGCGCGTCCACTGGAATGAAAGAGTGTGATAGAGTATCGCCAAAGCAACCCATGCGCGAGGCGAAGCGCTTGAACAAATTTTGCAGATCATGGACGCGGGGGGCGTGTGGGCTTGTTTCCTGGGCGTTTTTCGCCTGGGCCGGGATGGGCTGGGGAGGGGACGCCGCCGCATCCGCCGCCGAGGCGACCTATCGCCGTTTTGTCGACGCCTTTGTCATGGGGCGCTTCGACGAGGCGCGGGAGCTGGCGTTGGAGCCGGTGCAACGCATCGTCGGACGCAAGGAGCAGGTGCGTCGGCAAGGGGAGATTCCACCCGAACACGGCGAAACCATGATCGTCTCCACCACGCCCCAGGCGGGGGCGGGGGCGGAGGCGGAGGCGGTGAAAATCCACGGGGTGCAGGTGCTGCAATTTTCCCCCAAGGCCGATGGAACCGAGAGCGCCCCCTCGTTTCATCGCCAATTCGTCACCCTGGTGCGACGGGGGGAGGGGTGGCGGGTGAGTGAATTTCGCGACGAGCAGGAAGCCTGTTGCGACTGATGCGCCGTGGTCGCCCCCTCCCGCCGACCGCCGCGCCGGACCCTTCTGGAGGCCGTTCATGATGCTTCCCCCCGATTCCCGGGGTATGGGCCGGGTCCACGCTTTCACGGTGGATCTGGAGGAGTATTTTCAGGTGGCGGCGCTGGAGCCGCGCATCCCCCGTTCGACCTGGGAGGATGAGGCGGAGGAGGGGGGGGAGGTGCCGTGGCCCAGTCGGGTGGAGGAGCCGTGCGACCTGTTGCTCGGGATGCTGGCGGACCACGGGGCAAGGGCGACCTTTTTCATTCTGGGATGGGTGGCCCGACGGCATCCGGAGTTGATCCGCCGCATCGCCCGGGAGGGACATGAGATCGCCAGCCATGGCTGGTCCCATCGGCGGGTGAGCGAGATGACCCCCGACGCCTTTCGTCAGGAGACGATGCGCACCAAGGCGGTGCTGGAATCCTTGAGCGGCGCGGCGGTGACGGGTTATCGCGCCGCCAGTTTTTCCATCGGACCCCGGGAGGGGTGGGCCTTGTCGATCCTGGCCGAGACGGGGCATCGCTACAGCTCCAGCATCGCGCCGATTCAGCACGACCACTATGGCTGGCCCGAGGCCTCCCGTCACCCCTGGCGTCCCGTCGCCGATGGCCCCCTGGAAATTCCCCCCGCCGTGGTGGAGCTGGGGGGGCGGCGCTGGCCGGTGGGGGGCGGGGGATTTTTTCGCTTCTGGCCTTATCCCCTGTTTCGCGGGGCGTGGCGACGGCTGGAACGGCGGGAGGACCACCCTTCCGTCTTTTACTGCCACCCCTGGGAGTTGGATCCGGATCAACCGTTGCCCGAGGGGCTGCCCTGGAAAAATCGTTGGCGCCACACCTTGAATCTGGGCCGCGCCCGCTCCCGCATGGAGCGGCTGCTGGGGGATTTTCGCTGGGGGCGGATGGATGAGACCTTCGCCCCCTGGATCGCCGGGGAAAGGGAGGCTCCAAGGGGATGAGCGAATCGCCGCCGACGGTGCGGGAGATGACCCCGGGGGATGCAACCGCCTGGGACGCCTTTGTTCAGGCGTCGCCCCAGGCCACCTTTTTCCATCGGGCGGGGTGGCGGGAGGTGATCCAACGGGCCTTTCATCTGCCCGCCCATTTTCTGCTGGCCGAGGACGCCTTGGGGATTCGTGGCGTGTTGCCCCTGGTCGAGGTGAAGAGTTGGCTCTTCGGCCACGCTCTGGTCTCCACGCCGTTTTGCGTCTACGGCGGCGCGGCGGCGGCGGATGAGGCGGCGGGGCGGGCCCTGGTGGCGGCGGCGCTCCGTCGGGCGGAACAGTTGGGCGTCGCCTCCCTGGAGTTGCGCAATCTCCTGCCGGAGCAGCCTCCGGGGGCGGGGCCGCAGCAGGCGGGGAGTCGGTGGCATGGACGAACCCTCCACGCCACCTTTCGCCAGCCCCTGGCGGCGACGCCGGAGGCGCAACTGGCGGCCATTCCCCGCAAACAGCGGGCGGAGGTGCGCAAGGGGATGCAGGGGGGGCTGGCGGCGGTGGAGGACGCCTCCCCCGAGCGGTGTTATCGGCTTTACGCCGAAAGTTTGCATCAGTTGGGGACGCCGCTGTTCACCCGGCGCTATTTTCCCCTCCTGCGGGAGGTGTTCGGCGCGGACTGTCACATTCTGACGGTGGAGTCGGGGGGGCGGGCGGTGGGGAGCGTGTTGAGCTTTTTCTTCCGCGATCAGGTGTTGCCCTACTACGCCGGGGCGGTGCCAGAGGGGGCGCGTCCGCCGGGGGTCTATCCCTATCTGTATTGGCGGTTGATGAACCTTGCGGCCCAGCGGGGGGCGAAGATCTTTGATTTCGGACGGAGCAAGCAAGGCAGTGGGTCGTATGCCTTCAAGGAGCATTTCGGTTTCACCGCCGAGCCCCTGCCCTACGTTTGTTGGTTGGCGCGGGGGGAGGAGGTTCCCCAGGTCCATCCCGCCAATCCCAAATATCAGCGGGCGATTCGGTTGTGGCGGCGCTTGCCCCTGGCGGCGACGCTGCTGATCGGTCCGCCGCTGGCGAGAAAATTGGGGTGAAGCGCGGGGATTCCCCCAGGCTTGAGGCGGCGGGGGCGGGAAAGGGGGAGCCGAAGCAGGCCTGTAAGCCGGGTTTTGTGTCGCGCCGCCCTGATCCCCGGCGGAAGCGGCGCGCAGATCGCCATTCCTCTAGGATGGATGTCTCCATCCATCTCAAGCGACCAACCCGGGGGCTGAGCGGGCCGCTGTCAGCGCCCCCCTATTCGGTCTTGCTCCAGATGGGGTTTTCCCAGCCGCTCCCGTTACCGGGAAGCGCGGTGCGCTCTTGCCGCACCGTTTCGCCCTTACCGGCGGGTCTCGGAGGCTGACGCCCCCCCCTGGCCGGCGGTTTGTTTTCTGTGGCACTGTCCCTGGGGTCGCCCCCGCCGGGGGTTACCCGGCATCTTGCCCTGTGGAGCCCGGACTTTCCTCCCGTTCTTGCGAACCGGCGGCGATCCGGCCTGCTTCGGCCCTTTCCCGCCGGGCATCATGGGTTGCGGCGGGGCGATTGTCAAAGCGTCGAGGCCGATTCGCGCCAGAAAGCTTGATAAACCCGGATGGTTCATTGAGAGATGAAAAGTGCTTTTATGAGCAGAAAAAGGTGAAGGGGGGTATTGGGGGGACAGTTCCCTGTCCCCCCAAGGTCTTGATTTGGACTTTTTTTTTAGGCGCGCTTTCAAGTGAAGCCAAGGCGCTTTTTGCCTTGGCGCAGCGCGCCAAATTGTCGCCGGAGGCGACCAGATTTTCGCGGAACCCTGTTTTTGCGGCTATGCCGTGATGTGCATCACTCAATGGAATTGACCACAGCCCCCCGAATCCCGGCGTGGGGTTTGGGTTGGGAGGAATGGGTAGAACTCGGCGGGATTCGGGGGAAAAGGCCCCCCGGACCCCCGGCGACCCGATGCGACGCGGATAGAGCTCGGTGCGGATGACGGGTTGGGTTGTTCTGATGGAGCGCATCGGGCCGCAAAAGCCAAAGCAAGACCTTGGGGGGGAGGGAACTCCCCCCCAATACCCCCCTACCTTTTTTGCAAGTGAAATGCTTTTTCTCGCCGGGGGATGGCCATTTCGCATCAACCGTTTTCTTGCCGCAACGCCCCCAGACGGGCGATGGCTTGCAGCAGGTCGCGCCGTTTCACCGGTTTGCTCAGATGCAGGTCGCACCCGGCTTGCAGGCTGCGTTGCTCGTGTTCCCGCAGGGCGTGGGCGGTGAGGGCGGCGATGGGGGTGCGGGGACGCCCCATCAGCTTCTCCCAGGCGCGAATCTCCCGCACCGCCGACTCGCCGTCCATCACCGGCATCTGGATGTCCATCAACACCGCGTCGAAACGGCCCTCCTTGAACTGTTCCAACGCCTCCAGGCCATTTTCCACCACCGTCAGACGATGGCCGGAATCCCGCAGGAAGGCCTGAATCAACAGGATGTTGTCCGGGGCGTCCTCGGCCAGCAGCAGGGCGAGGGGGCGATGGGGCGCGGCGGGCGCGAGGACGGGGGCGGCGGTGGGGGCGGGCTCCGTCTCGGGTTGTCCGAAGGGGGTGACGAGAATGAACTGGCTTCCCTCGCCCTGTCGGCTTTCGGCCCACAGGTCGCCGCCCATCCGTTCCGCCAGGCGGCGGCTGATGGCCAATCCCAGGCCGGTGCCGCCGTAGCGTCGGGTCACCGAGGAGTCGGCCTGGGTGAAGGCGTCGAAGATGGATTCCAGTTTGTCCGGGGCGATGCCGACGCCGCTGTCCCACACCTTGAAGGCGAGATAGAGCCCCTTTTCGGCTTGCGGTCCCAGATCCACCTCCAGCCGCACCCCGCCGTGATCGGTGAATTTGATGGCGTTGCCCAGCAGATTGAGCAAAATTTGCCGCAACCGGGCGGCATCTCCCATGAGTTGGCGGGGAATCCGGGAGTCGGAGCGCACCTCGAAATGCAACCCCTTGCGCCGCGCCTGAGGCTCCAACATGCCGGAAAGCAGGGTCAGAAGCTCCTCCAGATCGAAGGCGGCGCGCTCCACCTGAATCCGCCCCGACTCCACCCGGGAGAGGTCGAGGATGTCATCGATCAGCGCCAGCAGCGACTCCCCCGCCTTGCGCAGCACCGCCACCCGGTTTAGCTGCTCCTGGGTCAATTCGGTTTCGCTCAACAACTCGCTCATTCCCAGGATGGCGTTCATCGGGGTGCGGATTTCGTGGCTCATCATGGCCAGGAATTCGCTCTTGGCGCGGCTGGCCTCTTCCGCCGCCCGGGTGGCCTGGCGCAGCAGGGATTCGGTCTGTTTGCTTTGGGAAAGATCGAGAATCGCGCCGACCACGCCGGCGACAGGGGAGGTGGAGCCCGGCGGCTCTTCCGGCGAGGGGGGCAGGCGGAACGCCGCCTTGAGAAAATGGACCGGCAGTTTTCCCCCCGCCGGGGTGGACATTTCGGTCTCGAAGGATTGGCTCCCACCCTGTTCCAGCAAGGTGCGGTCGGAGCGGGTGATCACCTCGGCCATGGCCGGGGGAAAGAGATCCTGGGCGGTGCGGCCCAGCATTTTTTCCCGCGTCACGCCCAGCAATTGTTCGCAGGCGAGGTTGCAGCCGAGATAGCGGCCCTGGTGGTCCTTGTAATAGATGGGCTGGGGGATGGTGTCCAGCAGCACCCGCAGCAGCGAGGCCTGCCGCGCCAGGGCCTCCTCGGCCTTGGCCCGTTCGGCCATTTGCACGGTCAACTCCCGGTTGATCCGGTCCGCTTCCCGCCGCCGCTCCTCCAGCCGGTGGACGATGCGCGCCGCCCGCCGCCGCCAGACCAAAATCACGCTGCCCAGCCCTAGCAGGAACAACGCGCTCTCCCCGATCTGGAAGAAGATCCGGCGTTGCAGTGCCGCCATTTCGGTCGCCAGGTTTTTGGACACGGAGAAATAGACCGTCTCTCCGGCCCCCTCGCGATGGCAGATGAGGCAGGAACCGTCCCGTTTCAGCGCCGCCACGGCTTCGAACTGTTGATCGGCTTCCCGCCACCAAAAACCTTCCAAGCCCGCCAGGGCCAGGGCCATGCGCTCCTTTTCCCGGGGTGCCAGCCAGCCGGATTGCCAGGATTGGAGCTCTTTCAGCCGTTTTTGGTAAGAGGCGGCGTCCAGCCAATCCTTGAATCCCCCCGGTTGATCGCCGGCGTGACGACCCAGCCGCTCCAGGGCGGCGAGAAAGGCGATTTCCGTTTGCAGGCCGGGCAGCAGTCGCGGCGGGATGTCCTGGGTATTCTTGGCGCGCACGTTCTCCATCAGCCGTTCCAGCATCATCATGGAGGGGGCGTCGGCGTGACGTTCGTACCCTGCGGGTTTCTCCATCCAGAGCTTGAACCGCACCCCCTGGCGCTCGAACATTTGACGGCTCTCCTCCAGCCGTCCGTCGATGCTGGCCACGTTGAGCATGGACATGGCCCCGGACATGCGTTGGGCCGACTCCACGGCGGCGGCGGCGAGGTTGCGCTTCAACTCCCAGGAGGCGGTCTGGCTTCCCTCCCACTCCTCCCAGATGCGGTATCCGGCGAAGGCGACCAGCAACAGCATCACCACCCCGATCATGTGGTGGATGGTGGCGAGGATGGTCTGATTTTCCGGATCGTCGTCCATCTCCCCCGGGGGGGGCTCCGCGTCCGGGTGCCAAAGGGGATCGTCCGCCTCGGGGGAGGCGGCGGCGGGTGGATTCGTCCGAGGGGAGCCATCATTCATGAGGGGAAGGCCAAAAGACGCTGGGAATCTAAACGTTGACTTTGTACTCTAACAAAACGGATGGTTAATCGGAACTGTTGAACCATTCAGGGGAACAATCGACGTGGACGGCGGCTCCTTGCACTTTGCCTCCCCGGTGGGGCGACTGGAAATTCGCGGTGGGACTGAGGCGGTCCACGCCCTGGCGTGGCGCTCGGACGAAGCCGCCCCCTTCGCGCCGCTTTTCGGGGCGGTGCCCTCGCCGCTCTGGGGGCGGGGGGTGGAGGCGTGGTTGGCGGACTATTTCGGCGGCCGTTTCCGCGCCCCGGATTTTCCCCTGGATCCGGGAGGGACGCCCTTTCAGGTCCGGGTTTGGCGGGCCTTGCTCGCCCTACCCGCCGGAAGCGTTCAAACCTACGGCGAGCTGGCCCGAGGCTTGGGCTATGCGGGAGGAAGCGGGGCGCGGGCCGTCGGCGGGGCGATGCGGGCCAATTCCTTGCCGCTGATCCTTCCCTGCCATCGGGTGGTGGGGGCGAGGGGAGCGTTGGGGGGGTACAGCGGCGTGGGCGGCATCGAGACCAAACGTCGCCTGCTGGCCTGGGAACGGGGCGAGGAGGGGTTGGGACCATGAACTGGCGGGACGCCCTCTCCTACGGCTGGCGCATCGTCCACAAGAACGGACCGCCCATCCATCTGATTTTTTTCATCACCTCCCGCTGCAATTTGCGCTGCGGCCACTGCTTTTATTGGAAGGCCCTAGACGCCGACCACTCCCACGAACTGACCCTGGAGGAGATCGAGCGGGCGGCCCGGTCGTTGCCCCGGTTGCTGCTGCTCTCCCTCACCGGCGGCGAACCCTTCGTGCGCAAGGACGTGGGGGAGATCGTGGAGATCTTCGCCCGCCATTGCCGGACCCACATCACCACCCTTTCCACCAACGGGGCCTATCCCGAGCGGATGGAAGCGACCATCCCCCGGCTGTTGGAGCGCCATCCGGGCAAGCTCTATGTCTACTTGTCGCTGGACGGGCCGGAGGAGATTCACGACGCCCTGCGGGGGGCGGGGAGCCATCGGGCGGCGATGAACGCCCTGCGCCTGATGCAGCCCTGGCGCAAACGGTTTCCCCATTTCGGGGTCTCCCTCTCCATGACCTGCAACGCCCTCAACGAGGCCCATCTGGAGGATTATTTCCGCGAGGTGACGGCCCTGGGGCTGGCGGACAACGTCAACATCGGCTTTGTCCGGGGGGATCCCAAAAATCCCCTGACCCGGGAGGTGGGGCTGGAGAGCTACCGCCGACTCACCCGCATGCGCTGGGAGCGGCTGGGGGGGGAGGGGATGCGCTATTTCCGGTTTCTCCTCGGCGGGGTGGTGGCCAGCAAGGATTACTACGCCTGCCGCATCGTCGAGGAGGTGATCGAGAAGAACCATTTCGTCCTGCCCTGCACCGCCGGGTCGCTGCTGGGGGTGCTGTACGACGACGGGCGGGTCTCGCCTTGCGAAATTTTGGAACAAGCCGATTTGGGCAATTTGCGGCAGTGGAACGGCGATTTGGCCCGGCTGTGGCAAGGCGAGGTGGCCCGGACGTGGCGGCGCAAGATTGTCGAGGAGAAGTGCTTTTGCACCTTCGAGTGCGCCATGACGGACAATATTCTGTTTAATCCCAAATATTTGGCGAAATGCGCCGGGCGCGCCGCAGCCAAATCCCTCTCCCGTTCAGGGAGCTAAAAGAAAAGCGAGGGGAAAAAAAAATTAATTTATGCAGATTTCCCTGTTTTTTTCTCGGAGGTTCGGTCATAGTACGGCCAATCAACACCATCACTTTGAGGACAGACTTCACCATGGCAGAGCGCGAAACCGGAACCGTCAAATGGTTCAACGATCAAAAGGGTTTTGGATTCATCGAACGTGAGCGGGGCGGCGATGTGTTCGTCCACCACTCCGGCATCAAGGCGCAGGGATTCCGCTCCCTGTCCGAAGGGCAGCGGGTGGAGTTCACCCTCGCCCAGGGCCCCAAGGGACCCAATGCTGTCGATGTGACCCCGCTCTGAGTCGCTAAGACCCAAGAGCAAAGGATCGCATACCGCCCTGGAGTATTCCAGGGCGGTATTTTTTTGTCCGATTTTCGGAAAATTGATAGTCATGGGGATAAAATTGATTTGCGTCAACCCGATGGAACTGGTTTCTGGCATAATGCCAGCCTGTGTGAAAAGACGCGCCTCACGACCGTTTCCTCCGGGGAACGGGCGTCGAGTCGTTTTCGCCATTGGGGCGACGGCGGGCAACGGGTCGTTCCCTTGATTGAGGAGTGATCGCCATGGGATGGGCGGGATGGTTCTCCTCCCCGAGGTCGGGGTGGACGTCTTGGATGCGGGTGGGTTGGCTGGCGGCGGTGTTGGGGATGGTGGGGGGCGTCGGTGACGGTGCCGCCCGGGAGTTCGGGGCCTACGACGTGAAGGTGGAGCCCGCGGAGGTGTATCCCGGAGCGGATCGCTTCGATCCCTTTGCCGGACAACCCCCCGCCGCCACCGCCTATCAGGGCGGCAAGCCGGTGGGAACGGTCTTTCGCACCAGCGATATCGGCTATTCGGGCAAGCCCATCGAAATTTTGGTAGGGATGACCCGCGCCGGAGAGATCGTCGGGGCCAAGACGCTCAAGCACGCCGAACCCATCTTGCTGGTGGGGATTCCAGAGCAAAAGCTGTTTGATTTCGTCACCCGTTACGTGGGGCGCAATCCGGTGGAGGCGCACCGCAGCGGGATCAAGCAGGGGGTGGACGCCATCAGCGGGGCCACCGTCACCGCCATCGTGATCAACGACGGCATTCGCAAGGCCGCCCTCAAGGTGGCTCGCCAGGCCGCCGCCGGAGGGAGCGCCGTCGCCGCCGTTGCCGAGGAGTCGGTGAAGGTGCGTCAAGCTCCCCATCAACCCGCCGACTGGACTACCTTGTTGGGCGAGGGGGCGGTGCGTCGGCTGAACCTCTCCCATGGCGACGTGGACGCCGCCTTTCAAAAAATGGGGGTGGGTTCCGGCGAACCTTACGTCAAGGTGTCGCCCCCCGATGAACTGTTCATCGACCTGTACGCGGCCATGGTCTCGTTGGAGACGGTGGGGCGCAACCTGCTGGGGGAGGCGGAATATCACAATCTTCGGCAGTGGCTGGCCCCCGATCAACACGCCTTATTGATCATGGCCAACGGCAGCTACTCCTTCCGGGGGTCGGGATTTGTTCGGGGGGCGATCTTCGACCGCTTCAAGCTGAATCAGGAGGGGGGCAGTCTGCTGTTCCGCGATCAGCACTACCGCCGTCTGGGGCTGCTGGCCACGGGGATGCCCGAGTTCACCGAGGTCGGCCTGTTCAAGATCCCCCCCAACGCCAGCTTCGACCCCGCCCGCCCCTGGGCCCTGGAACTGCTGGCCTCCCGCCCGCTGGGGCCCATCGAAAAGGCCTACACCAGCTTCATGCTGGACTTTACCCTGCCGGAACGGTTTCTCGTCCGCACCCCGCCCCCCGTTCCCGCCGCCGCGCCCGCCGCCGCCGGAGCGTCGTTGTCGACCTTGGAGCCGGAATCGGATCAACCGCCGTTGTGGGAGCGCATCTGGCAGGATCGGATGGGGGATGTCCTCGTCCTCTCCGTCTCCCTGGCCATGTTGACCATGATCTTTTTCTTTCAGGAGTGGCTGGTCACCCGACCGGTGCTGGTCAACCGCTTGCGCCGGGGGTTTCTGCTCTTTTCCGTGGTGTGGATTGGCGGATACGCCCAGGCGCAGTTGTCGGTGGTCAACGTCTTCACCTTTTTCCACGCCTTGATGGGGGGCTTCCGCTGGGAATTTTTCCTCATCGAGCCGTTGATTTTCATCTTGTGGAGCGCCACCGCCCTGTCGTTGCTCTTCTGGGGGCGGGGGGCCTTCTGCGGATGGCTCTGCCCTTTCGGGGCGCTGCATGAGTTGCTCAATTGGGTCGCCCGCCGCTTCGGGGTTCCCCAATACCGCCTGCCCTTCGCCTGGCATGAGCGGTTGTGGGCCTTCAAGTACATCATCTTTCTCGGGCTGCTGGCGGTCTCCCTCTCCTCCATGGCGGCGGCGGAGCGGCTGGCCGAGGTGGAACCCTTCAAGACCGTGGTGCTGCTCCGCTTCGACCGGGAGTGGCCCTACGTCCTCTGGGCGGCGGGGCTGCTCTTCGCCGGTCTGTTCGTGGAGCGGTTTTTCTGCCGCTACCTTTGCCCGTTGGGGGCGGCGTTGGCCATTCCCGGGCGGATGCGCATCTTCGCTTGGCTCAAGCGTCGTCGTCAGTGCGGCGAATTGTGCCACCAGTGCAGCGACGATTGCCTGGTGCAGGCGATTCAACCCAATGGCGAGATTCATCCCAACGAATGTCTGTATTGCCTGCGTTGCCAGCTCAACTACAGCAACGAGGCGGTCTGTCCCACCCTGATCATGCGGCGCAACCGGCGGGAGCGGCGGGGCGGGGCCGAACCCAAGGGCGAATCCGAATCCTGAAACAGGGCGTCGAGGCGGGGGAGGGGGGTGAACGCCCTTTCCCCGCATCGCGTTCCACGTTGTTGATAATGATAACAAGCATTACTTGACCGGGATCAATTTGAATCAATACCGCTAGAATTTTGTAACAAAGTTCAATGAGTTACTAAGTGTCCATGTTGGAGGCATGGATAATATCTGGCATTTATTTTGTTGCGTGATATGGCCGAACTATGTCATACAGGTGCGTGAAAACACGCACACGCCCCCCGCCGGTGTTGTGAAATCCACCGCGGGGGAGCTTTTGGGCGGCTCATAAGGAATGGGAGCCGTGGGAGTCAGGGACGGCGCCCCCTCCGCCATGGAGCCCCGGTCTCCATGGCGGAGGGCCATTTTCGGGACGCACCCTGGGGCGGCGTCCTTCCCTCGAAGTTGGGAATATTCGGAAAACAGGGGCGAAGCAAGACGCAAGCCCCGTCGTCATAGGGTCAATCCACGGGATCTTTCTATTGGGATGGAGGAAACGAGATGTCGGAAAAGCATGGGCAGGGCGTCACTCGGCGTGATCTGTTGGGAACCGGCATCAAGGTGGCCACCATCGGCGGCTTGGCCGGGGTGGCGGGCCGGGTGGCGGTGGGCGGCGGCGTGGTGACGGCGGCGGGTCTGCCCGGCGCGGCCCAGGCTTCCGGCAACGCCGACGTGCCTCCCGGTCAGTTGGACGAATATTATGGTTTCTGGAGCGGCGGTCACTCCGGCGAGGTGCGGGTGCTGGGTCTGCCCTCGATGCGCGAGCTGATGCGCATCCCCGTCTTCAACCGCGAGAGCGCCTCCGGTTGGGGCCTGACCAACGAGAGCAAGAAGATCCTCTCCGAGGGGCTGACCCCCGAGACTAAGGAGTATCTCAAGAAGCAGGGCATGGTCACCTTTGACCACGGCGACACCCACCACCCCCGCATGTCCTACACCGATGGGGCCTACGACGGGCGGTATGTGTTCATCAACGACAAGGCCAACACCCGCATCGCCCGCATCCGTTGCGACATCATGAAGACCGACAAGGTGCTGGAGATCCCCAACGCCCACGCCATCCATGGTCTGCGCCTGCAACGCTTCCCCAAGACGGGCTACGTCTTCTGCAACAGCGAAATGCGCATCCCCCTGCCCAATGACGGTACGAACATGAACGATCCCAAGAAGTACGTGGGCATGTTCTCCGCCGTCGACGCCGACACCATGAAGGTGGCCTGGCAGGTGATGGTCAGCGGCAATCTGGACAACAACGACTCCGACTATCACGGCAAGTACGTGGCCGCCACCTGCTACAACTCGGAAGAGGGGGTGACCACCGCCGAGATGACCGGCTCCCCCACCGACCACGCGGTCTTCTTCAACATCAAGGAGATCGAAGCGGCGGTGAAGGCTGGCAAGGTCAAGACGATCAGCGGCGTGCCGGTGGTGGACGGGCGCAAGGAGGCCAAGTCCCAATTCACCCGGTACATCCCGGTGGCCAACAGCCCCCACGGCTGCAACGCCACCCCCGATGGCAAGTACGTCGTACTCAACGGCAAGCTCTCCCCCACCGTCACGGTGGTGGAATGGGCCAAGCTGGACGATCTTTTCGCGGGCAAGATCGCCGAGAAGGATTGCATCGTCGCCAATCCCGAACTGGGTCTGGGGCCGTTGCACACCACCTTCGACGGTCGGGGCAACTGCTATACCTCCGTCTTCCTCGACAGCCAGATCGTCAAGTGGAACATGGCGGACGCCATCAAGCAGTACAGCGGCGACAAGTCGGTCAATCCCGTCCGCCAGAAGCTGGACGTTCACTATCAGGTGGGCCACACCAACGCCTCCATGGCCGAATCCAAGGAGGCCGACGGCAAGTGGCTGGTGGCCTTGTGCAAATTCTCCAAGGACCGCTTCCTCAACGTCGGTCCGTTGAAGCCGGAAAATGATCAGTTGATCGATATCTCCGGCGACGAGATGAAGCTGGTGCATGACGGCCCCACCTTCGCCGAGCCCCACGACGCCATCATCGTCCACAAGTCCAAGGTCAATCCCGTCGAGATCTACAACCCGAACGACCCCCTCTTCGCCGACCTGCACGCCCAAGCCAAGAAAGATGGCGTGGAACTGGGCAAGGCCAGCGTCGTGATTCGCGACAAGAAGGATTCCAAGAAGGTCCGGGTCTACATGTTCAGCCAGGCCCCCGCCTTTAGCATGACCGACTTCACGGTCAAGAAGGGCGATGAAGTGACGGTGATCGTCACCAACATCGACGACATCGTCGACCTGACCCATGGCTTCACCATGGTGGGCCACAACGTCTGCATGGAGGTCGGCCCCCAAGCCTCCGCTTCCATCACCTTCAAGGCGGATCGCGTCGGCGTTCAGTACTACTACTGCCAGTGGTTCTGCCATGCGCTCCACATGGAGATGCAGGGCCGGATGCTCGTGGAAGCGTAAGACGATACCCATGAAGATTTTTCTTCATGGCGGCAAGACGCCGACGGCCGGGATGTTCCTGGCCGTCGGCCTTTTCATGGTCGCTTCTCCAGGCGTCGCGGCGGTGTGGGACGTGGCGCCGGGGGAGGCGAACCTGCGGCAGGCCATCGCCCAGTCCGCCCCCGGCGATGTGATCCGCCTCGCCCCCGGACGCCACGGCCCCGCCGTGGTGGACCGCCCCCTCACCCTGGAAGGCCCCCCCGAGGCGATCATCGACGGCGGCGGCCAGGGCAGCGTCCTCATCGTCAACGCCCCCGGCGTGACGGTGCGAGGGATCACCCTCACGGGGTCCGGCCTCGTGGAACCCGACCTGGACAGCGGTCTTTTGGCCAACAAAAGCGCCGAAGGGGTGGTGATCGAACAGACCCGGGTGGAGGGCAATCTCTACGGCATCTCCATCCAGGGACCGCCCCGGGCGGTGGTGCGGGGCAATCGCATCGCCAATCGCACCGACCTGCGGCTCAACGATCAGGGCAACGGCATCAATATTTGGGACTCCACCGGATCCCTCTTCGAGGATAACGTGATCGTGGGGGGGCGGGACGGACTCTACCTCCACACCGCCCACGGCAACATCATTCGGCGCAACCATTTCACCGAGCTGCGCTTCGCCGTCCATTACATGTACGGCAACAACAACGAGGTGCGGGACAACGTCTCCATCGGCAACAGCGTGGGCTATGCCCTGATGTACTCCAACCGATTGAAGGTGACGGGCAATCTCTCCCTCAACGACCGGGACCACGGGTTGATGCTCCACTCCTCCCACCATTCGGAGATGTCCGGCAACTACGTCAAGGCGACCCGCGACAAGTGCGCCTTCGTCTACACCTCGTCGCGGAACGCCATTCACGACAACCGTTTCGAGGGGTGCGACATCGGCCTGCATTTCACCGGCGGTTCGGAAAAGAACGAAATGTTCGGCAATGCCTTCGTCGCCAATCATACCCAGGTGAAATATTCCGGAATGGTCTATTATGAGTGGTCCAAGGATCGGCGGGGCAACTATTGGAGCGACAACGCCGCGTTTGACCTCAACGGCGACGGCGTGGCCGACGTGGCCTATCGTCCCAACACCTTGATGGATCGGGTGGTGTGGCGTTATCCCCTGGCCAAGCTGCTGCTCTCCAGCCCGGTGATGGAGACGTTGCGTTTCGCCCAGAGCCAGTTTCCCGCCCTGAACCCCGGTGGCGTGGTGGACAGTTGGCCGTTGATGGCCGCGCCCCCCCTTCCCGTCGCCCTTCCCGATCCCCTCCCCGAACCCCGTTCCGAGCCCGCCGCATGAGCGTTCCCGCCCTGGCCGTCGAAGGCGTCATCAAGCAATATCCCGGACGGCGCGCCTTGAACGGCGTCAGCTTCGCCATTCCGCCGGGGGTCTGCGTCGCCCTGCTGGGGCACAACGGTGCCGGCAAGACCACGCTGATGAAGCTGCTGTTGGGGCTCACCCGTCCCACCGCCGGAGCGGTGCGGGTGCTGGGGGAGAATCCGGCGGAGGTTCCCTTGGAGTTCCGCCGTCAGATCGGATTTTTGCCGGAAAACGTCATCTTCCACGACGAACTCACGGGGCGGGACACCCTCCGGTTTTACGCCCGGCTCAAAGGGGAGCGGCTCTCCCGTTGCGACGAGCTGCTGGCCCGGGTGGGATTGGCGGAGGCGGCGGGTCGGCGGGTCAAGACCTACTCCAAGGGGATGCGGCAGCGTCTCGGGTTGGCCCAGGCGCTGTTGGGCGAGCCCAAGGTGCTGCTGCTGGACGAGCCCACCACCGGCCTGGATCCCATGTTGCGCCAGGAGTTCTATCGCATCATCCAGGAGTTGCGGGACGGCGGCTCGACGATTCTGCTCTCCTCCCACGTTCTGACCGAACTGGAGGCCCGCACCGATCTGGCGGCGATCTTGCGCCAGGGGGAGTTGGCCGCCTGGGGTTCCCTGGATGAACTGCGATGTCAGGCGGATCTGCCGGTGCGGCTGCGTCTCGCCTCCGCCGACGAGGCCGCCGACGTGGCCCAGCGGCTGGATGGCCTCGCCGCCAACTTGCTGACCCCCCGTTCCCTGGAGGTGGTCTGCGCCGTCTCCGACAAAATGGCGGCGTTGCGCCAAATCGCCGAACTGGGGGAGGTGGTGGTGGATCTGGAAATTCAACTTCCCTCCCTGGACGACGTGTACGTCCACTTCGGCCATCATGCCGCTTCCGAAGAGGATCCCCGGTGAATCCCACTCTCGTCATCGCCGGCAAGGAGATTCGCGACGCCCTGCGCAACCGCTGGGTGGTCAGCGCCACCCTGCTTTTGGCGGGCCTCGCCTTCGCCCTGGCCTTTTTGGGCAGCGCCCCCACTGGGGAGTTGGGGGTCAAACCCCTGGCCGTCACCGTGGTCAGTCTGGCCAGTTTGACCATTTTCCTGCTCCCCCTCATCGCCCTGATGCTCTCCTACGACGCCCTGGTGGGGGAGGCGGAACGGGGGACGCTGCTGCTTTTGTTCACCTATCCCGTCACCAAGACGCAAATTTTGCTGGGCAAGTTCACCGGACACGTGACGGTGCTGGCCATCGCCACGGTGGTGGGCTACGGCGCGGCGGGGGCGGCGGCGGGACTAAACGCGGGGGGGGCGGATCCCCAAAGCTGGAAGGCCTTCGCCGCCTTGTTGGGCAGTTCGGCGCTGCTGGGCGGGGTGTTCATCGCCCTGGCCTATCTGATCAGCGCCCTGGTGCGGGAGCGGGGGACGGCGGCGGGGGCGGCCATCGGCGTCTGGCTGCTGTTCGTCGTGCTTTACGACATGGGATTGCTGGGATTGCTGGCCGCCACCAAGGGGCAGATTCACGAAAAAATTTTTCCCTGGTTGCTGCTGGCCAATCCGGCGGATGTCTACCGATTGTTCAATCTGACCACCTTCGACAACGTGCGGGCCTTTTCCGGCCTGGCGGGGTTGAGTGGTCAGATCAGCTTTTCCCCCGCTCTGCTGTTGGGGGTGTTGACGGCGTGGATGGTCGTCCCGTTGATCCTGGCGGTGGCGGTGTTCAAGCGCCGGGAGTGGTGATCCCCGCCCTTTTGTTCATGTTGTTCATGGGATGAATCGCACATGAAATCAGTGCATTGGATGGTCGCCGCGCTGTTTCTCCTGGCCGCCTGCGGGGCTCCGGAGGAGCCTCCTCCCGCCCCCCGAGAGCCCGGGGCCGGGGTGGTGGGCTACTACTGCGGCATGACCCTGGCGGAACACACCGGTCCCAAGGGGCAACTGTTCGTCGCCGGGGAGCCTGGTCCGTTGTGGTTCTCCTCGGTGCGGGATCTCTTCGCCTATTTGCAACTGGAGGGGGCGACGCGGCGCATCCTGGCCCGTTACGTCAACGACATGGGTCGGGCCGAGGGGGGAAATCCCCCGCCGGACAGTTGGATCGACGCGCAAAAGGCGGTGTTCGTCGTGGGGTCGTCGCAAAAGGGGGGCATGGGGGGGGCGGAGATCCTCCCCTTCGCCGACCGGACGGCGGCGCAACGCTTCGCCCAGCAGTGGGGCGGACGGGTGGTCGCCTTCGGGGAGGTGGGGCCAGAGGATGTCTTCCCTCCCAACGCCCAGGAGCCCCCGGCCAAGTAACGGGGAACAGCGTTGGCGTCATGATTGGCGCGGAAAAAAGGCGGTGCCCCCGAGGAAGGAACGCCGCCTTGGCGTTGGAGGGGGCGCGGCGGGGAGGGTGAACCGGGTCAATGACCGCCGGGCAGCAGCTTGATCAGGGCCACCACGACGCCCGACATGCCGATGACCCACTTGATGATCTCCACCTTGGATCGTTCGATCTCCAACTGCAATTCCTGCTTCTGCAATTGCAAATCGCCCTTGGTGGCCAATTCGGTCAATCGGGCCTCCTGGGCGTCCCGGAAGGCGTCGGAAATCGCTTCGGCCTGGGCTTCCGGAATGCCGGAATCCTTGAGCCGACGGACAAATTTCAGGGTGTCGTAGGTGATGGCGATCATGATTTACCCCTCTCTCGAATGTATTCTAACCTTGGGAGGATACCATAATCCACCGATTTTTCACCGTTCCTCGCTGACCAGGCGAACTCGGCCATGGGGGAGTTGTGGGTTCCGGTCCGCCCAGGGTCGCCCGGATGTCACCCCGTCGCCGCCCGGACGTCGTTCCCGGCTCGGCGCAATCCCAGGGCCTTCAGCGCCGGACGATCGATCTTGCCATTGGCCAGCAACGGCATGGACTCCAACCGTTGCAACTCGAAGGGATGCTTGTAGCGGGCCAGTCGAGGATTGAGAAACTCCCGCACCTCCGCCAACGATAAATCCCCATCCCCCACGTAAAAGGCCAGCCCCACCTCGCCCCACAAGGGATGGGGAATCCCCACCACCACCGCTTGGGCGATGCGGGGATGTTCCATCAAGGGCTTTTCCACCTCGCCGGGATAGACGTTCTCCCCGCCGGAGATAAACATCTCCTTTTTTCGTCCGACCACGTAAAAATAACCCTCGCGGTCTACCTTCACCAAATCCCCGGTGGCGAAGAGCCCCTCCCGCAGGGCGGCGGCGAACAACTCCGGATCCCGCCAGTAGCCCTGGCAGAGGTGCGGCCCGCCGATGAGCATCTCCCCCACCCGATCCGGCCCCACGTCCTGCCCGTCCTCGTCCACCACCCGCACCCGGGAGTGGGCCATGGGTTTGCCGATGGAGGTGGGACGGCGGAAGGCCTCCCCGGTCTCCAGCAAAAAACAGTTCGGCCCCACCTCGGTCAGTCCGAACCCCTGCTTGAAGGGGGCTCCCCGCCGATGATAGGCCTGAATCAACGCCGGACTCAGCGGTGCCCCGCCGGAGAGGAAAAAGCGGATGGAGGAAAAATCCGTCGCGGCGAAATCCGCATGATCTTGCATCGCCTGGAACATGGTGGGCACGGCCCAAAAGACGGTGACGCCCCCCTCGCGGATCTCCCGCAGCACCAGACCCGGATCAAAACGTTCGTGGAGAATCAGGGTTCCGCCGATGGAGAGCAGGGGCAGGCAGAAGACGTTGTATCCCCCGGTGTGGAAAAACGGCGTGTTGACGATGGAAACATCCCCCGGACGCAACACATCCGCCCCCACCGTGCCGGCCATGTTGGCCATGAGCATGGCGGCGTGGAGCATCACCCCCTTGGGTCGTCCCGTGGAGCCGGAGGTGAAGAGCATCAGCAGCGGCTGGTCGTCGTCGATCTCCCGGGAGGGAAAGGGGGATTCGGGGGGCGGGTCGAGGGAGTCCAGCCCTTGCCAGGGGAGGGAGACGTCGGGAGGCGGGGTGCCGACGCCCAGCAGCAGGCGGGGTTCCACCCGGCGCAGGAGGTCGTTCCGCTCTTCGGCGGCCAGTCGATGGTTGAGGGGGACGAACATCGCCCCCAGTTTGGCGCAGGCGAAAAATAGCGTGAGATGTTCCAATCGGTTGGGGGCCAGCAGCGCCAGCCGGTCGCCCTGTTCCACCCCTTGGGCGTGGAGCCATCCTGCCCAGCGGCGGATTTCCGTTTCCAATTGGGCGTAGGAGAGGGTTCGGCCGGTGGAGCGGTCGAGGAGGGCGGGGTGGTGGGGTTGGTGGAGAGAGAACTCCCGGATGAAATCCCGCCACATGGCGAGGCTCCCGAAAAAAAGTGAAGAGGAGAAAAACAAGCAAAAAAAGGTGAAGGGGGGCTTTGGGGGGACAGTTCTCTGTCCCCCCAAGGTTTTGTATTTGCTTTGGCCTTTGCGGCCCGATGCGCCCATCCAGCCTGAAAAATCCGTCAACCCCGCCGAATCGATTCAAGCAGCATCGGGCCGCCGGGGGGCAGGGGGGGCCTTCCACCCCCCGAATCCCTCCGAGGCACGATTTCCTCCGAAGCCATCGCCAGGGGCGGGAGGTTGGATCACGTTCCGAGGATGTGAATTGAGCCCCCTGGATTCCCGCTTTCGCGGGAATGACGATTGTGGGGGGCCGCCGGGGGGCAGGGGGGGCCTTCCACCCCCCGAATCCCTCCGAGGCCACTTTTCCTCCGAAGGCTCCCACCCCGCCCGGGGGAACGGCATTCTTTCGAGCGAGGTTGGCCTTTATCGTGAAACAACGTCTTCACCTCACCCCCGGCCCCTCTCCATGAATGGAGAGGGGAGAAGGGGGCTTTGAAGCCCGTTTCATGCTTCGGGAGGCGCCTATCCCATGCCCGTTAGATCTCCCCCAGCCAGCGACGTTGGAAGAACTCCCGGATTCTCTCCCCCACCTCGGCGCTTTTTTCCAGGAAAAAGAGATGGTCGGTCCCGGCGATGTGGACCCGTTCGGAGCCTGGAATCCGGCTCCCCAGCAGATCGACGTTGGCCGGGGGAACCAGCCGGTCCTGGTCGCCGCCCAAAATCAGCGTCGGGGCGGCGATGCGCTCCAGGGGCAGGGGATGACGCAGGAAGCGCTCCACCGCGTCGTATTGCCGCATCACCTGCTCCAGCCGCTCCTCGTGTTCAAGACGGCGTTGCACGATGTAGCCGTGAACCTCGGGAAAGAAGGATTGCAGCAGCGGACAAAAGGTGGGGGCGAGGGCGGCCTGAATCCGGGCCGTCGCCTCCATTTGATAAATATTGCGCACCTGCTCGGCGGGGAGCAGGGGAAAAATCCGGGCGAACTCGGGGCCGCCGGAGGAGGTTCCCAGCAGGGCCATGGCCCCCAGCCGCTCCGGTGCCCGCAGCGCCAGAAGCTGGGCGACGAACCCCCCCATGCTCAAGCCGATCACCCCAAAACGGCGATGGCCCAGCCGATCCATCACCCCCAGGGCGTCGGCGGCCAGGTCGTCCAAGGCATAGGGGGATTCCGCCGGAGGGGCGCGGCCCATCCCCCGGTTTTCCGGCAGAATGAGTTGAAACCACGGCGTCAACGGCTCGATCACCCGCTCGAAAATCCACGCCCCGCTGGCAAATCCGGGGAGGCACAGCACCGGCGGTCCCTGGCCCGCCGTGGTGAAGGGGATGGGGTTCTCTTCTTCGGTCATGATGGATTCTCCCAATTTTTCCGCCATGGTTTCCGCGTCATGCCGGATCATCTTCAAAATAGGGGCGATCTTCCGGCGGTGGATCGTCCCGCTCCCGCATGAAGTCCTCCGGAATCTGGGACGGGGCGGCGAAAAAATCGTCCCATGGACCCCGGACGGGGGAAGGGGGATCGGCGTCGGAATTCACTCCGGAAGGGGAAGGGGGTGGGGCGTGGCGGTGGATGGTCATGGCGTCGCCTCCGTTTGACGGAATGGTTGGAACGGCGCGGTCTTGACGGGGCGTCGGGGGAACGGGACAATCGCCCGGCGAGGGGGAGCGTCCCCTTCCCCTTTTTTCGAGAACTGCGGGCCGTGTCCTTCGTCCATCTTCACGTCCATTCCGGCTATTCGCTGCTGGCCTCCACCGCCCGGGTGGAGGCGTTGGCGGCCCGCGCCAAATCCCAGGAGATGCCCGCCCTGGCCCTGACCGATCAGGGCAATCTGTTCGCGGCGGTGCAATTCTACTCCCTTTGCCTGAAAAAAGGGATCAAGCCCATCCTGGGGGCGCAAATTTATCTGGTGCCCGACCGGTTCGACAAAAACACCCGCCCGGACAAGGAGGTTCGCGATCAATTGATCCTCCTGGCGCGCAATCGGGAGGGGTGGAAAAATTTGGTCAAGGTGGTCTCCGCCGGTCATCTGGAGGGGAGCCACGGCAAGCCCCGGGTGGACTGGAAGGTTCTTTCGGCCCACGCCGGAGGGCTCATCGCCCTCTCCGCCGGGCTCAAGGGGGAGACGGCCCGGCTGCTGCGGGAGGGCAAGGAGGCGGAGGCCAGGGCGTCGGCCCGCCGCCTCGCCGAGCTGTTCGGCAATACCGAGGGGGCGCCCAATTTTTTCATCGAAATTCAGCGCCACGAGGACCATCCCGACGAGGAGGCGCTCAATCAGCAGCTCATCGGGCTGGCCTATGAACTGAACCTCCCCCTGGTGGCCAGCAACGACGTCCATTTTCTCGATCCCAAGGATCAGCGGGCCCAGGACGCCTTGCTGTGCATCGGACTGGGCCACACCCTGTTCGAGGAGAACCGCCCCCGCCTCACCCCCCGCTATCACTTCGCCTCGCCCCAGGAGATGGCCGCCCTTTTCGCCGATCTGCCGGAGGCCCTGAGCAATACCGTGATGATCGCCCGCCGGTGCAACGTGCAACTGGTGCTGGGCAAGCCGATGCTGCCGGATTTCCATCCCCCGGAGGGCCACACCCTGGAGTCGTGGATGCGCCACGAGGCCGAAGCCGGACTGGCCATGCGCCTGGAAACCCAGGTTTTCCCCATCACCCCGCCGGAAAAACGCCAGGAGACCGCCCGACACTACAAGGAACGGCTGGATTTCGAACTGGACGTCATCGTCCAGATGGGATTCCCCGGCTATTTCCTCATCGTGTCGGATTTCATCCGCTGGGCCAAGGAGCAGGGGATCCCGGTGGGGCCGGGGCGCGGCTCGGGGGCGGGATCGCTGGCGGCGTGGGTGCTGCAAATCACCGACCTCGATCCCATCCGCTACCATCTGCTGTTCGAGCGTTTTCTCAATCCGGAACGGGTCTCCATGCCCGACTTCGACGTGGACTTTTGCATGGACCGGCGGGAAGAGGTGATCGGCTACGTGCAGCAACGCTACGGCCGGGAGCGGGTGGCTCAGATTATCACCTTCGGCACCCTCCAGGCCAAGGCGGCGATTCGCGACGTGGGGCGGGTGCTGGAGTTTCCCTACCCCCGGGTGGACGGCCTCGCCAAGCTGGTGCCCAACGTGCTGGGCATCACCCTGGAGCAGGCGATCAAGGACGAGGAGAAGCTGCGAGAGCTGATGAAACAGGAGCCGGAGGTGCGCGAGTTGATGGAGCTGGCCATGGCGGTGGAAGGGCTGCCCCGCTCGGCGGGCACCCACGCCGCCGGCGTGGTCATCGCCAACACCGACATCACCGACTCGGTCCCCCTCTATCTCGACCCCCGCTCCCCCATGCCCGTCACCCAGTTTTATATGGGGGACGTGGAAAAGGCCGGGATGGTCAAGTTCGACTTTCTTGGGCTGAAAACCCTCACCGTCATCGACGACGCCCTGCGCATGATCAACGAACGGTTGCAACGGGAGGGCGGGGGCGCGCCGGTGGACATCAGCCGCATCCCCTTGGACGACGCGGCGACCTATCGCCTGCTCAAGGAGGGGCGCACCCGGGGGGTGTTCCAGTTGGAATCGTCGGGGATGCGGGAGATCCTGAAAAAATTGGCCCCCGACACCATCGAGGAGGTCATCGCCCTGGTGGCCCTCTACCGCCCCGGCCCGCTGGAGTCGGGGATGGTGGACGATTTCATCAATCGCAAGCACGGGCGGGCCCAGGTGGAGTATCTGTTGCCCCAGTTGGAGCCCATCCTCAAGGAGACCTACGGGGTCATCCTGTACCAGGAGCAGGTGATGAAAATCGCCCAGTCCCTGGCCAGCTACACCCTGGGCGGGGCGGATTTGCTGCGCCGGGCCATGGGCAAGAAGAAACCGGAGGAGATGGCGGCGCAACGCAAAATTTTCCTCTCCGGGACCGAATCCAACGCCCTGGACTCGAACAAGTCGGGGATCATCTTCGACCTGATGGAAAAGTTTGCGGGCTATGGCTTCAATAAGTCCCATTCGGCGGCCTACGCCCTCATCGCCTATCAAACGGCGTGGCTCAAAACCCACTATCCGGTGGAGTTTCTCGCCGCCACCCTGACCTGCGACATGCTCAACACCGACAAAATCATGCCCTTCGTCCGGGAGTGCCGGGAGATGGGCATCACGGTGCTGCCGCCGGACGTCAACCACTCCGGGGTGGCCTTCACGGTGGAGGCGGGGGCGGTGCGCTACGGCCTGGCGGCGGTGAAAAACGTCGGCCAGGGGGCCATGGAAAAAGTGGTGGAGGAGCGGCGACGGGGCGGGCTCTTCACCTCGTTGTTCGATCTGACCCGTCGTATCGAGCCGGGGGCGCTGAATCGCCGCTCCATGGAGCAGTTGATCCGCGCCGGGGGGTGCGATTCGTTGGGTGGACCCCGTTCGGCGCTGCTGGCGGCTCTGCCCGCCGCCATGAGCCAGGGGGCCAAGACGCAGGAAGATCGCTCCCACGGGGTGCGCTCTCTCTTCGGCGAGGAGGAGGAGCCGACCCGGGAGAGCCTGCCCCAGGTTCCGGAATTCACCACCACCGAGCGTCTGGCCCAGGAGAAGGAGGCCTTGGGGTTCTACCTTACCGGCCATCCCCTGCAAAAATACGAGCGGGAGCTTTCGGCCTACGGTCTGGAGGACGCCCAGGGGGTGCGTCAACTGGCCGGTCCGGGGCGGGGCGGCGATCCCCCCCGGGTGTCGGTGGCGGGAATGATCTCCGAGCGCAAAACCCACCGCACCCGCTCCGGCGAGCGGATGGCCTTCATCACCCTGGAGGATCCCTACGGGCGGATCGAGGCGGTGGTCTTTCCCGAGGGGTACAAAAGCAGCCGCGCCGCCATCGACGGCGAAGGCGTGGTGGTGGTGACGGGCAATCTGGAGGCGGGGGAGGAGGAAGAGGCCAAGCTGATCGATGCCGTGGTTCAGCCGCTGGACGACTACCGCGCCGAACGATGCCGCGAAGCGCGGTTGGAAATTCCCCACCACGCCCTCACAGAAGAGGCGCTGGATCGATTGCGCGAGGCATTGCGGCAAAACGCCGGGGGAAATTGCCGCGTGGTGGTGGGGCTCAAGCTGCCCCGGAGCCTGGCGTGGTTCCGTTTGGGCGAGGGGTTCGCGGTCCACCCCCGGGAGGGGTTGCTGGACGCCCTGATGGGGCTGTTCGGCGAGTCCTCGACCCTGTTCACCAGCGAACGCTCCGCCGCCTCACCGGAAGGGAGTCCTCCCTACCTCGCGCCCCTCTCTTCCACCCGCCATTGATCCCGGAACATTGATCCCGGGGCGCGGGAAATGGTATGAAGCGGCGTGACATGGCGTCATCGCGTCGCAACGCCTCGTTCGTGAGGAGCAGGAGATGTCCCAGACCTTTCTGGATTTTGAACGCCCCATTGGCGAACTGCTGGCCAAGGTGTCGGAGCTGCGGGATCTCAACTCCAGCGGCAACATGGACATCGCCAGCCAGGTTTCCAGCCTGGAAGACGAGGTGCAAAACCTCACCCATCGCATCTTTTCCAGCCTCACCCCGTGGCAAAAGACCCAGCTCTCCCGCCATCCCGACCGCCCCTACACCGGGGATTATCTCAACACCCTGTTCACCGGCTTCTTTGAGCTGCACGGCGACCGCAACTACGGCGACGACAAGGCGATTCTCGGCGGTCTGGCCCAGTTGGACGGCATCGACGTCATGGTCATCGGTCAGGAGAAGGGGCGGGGAACCAAGGAGAAGGTCTATCGCAATTTCGGCATGCCCAAGCCGGAGGGCTACCGCAAGGCCTTGCGGCTGATGCGACTGGCGGAAAAATTTCGCCTCCCCATCGTCTGTCTGATCGACACCCCCGGGGCCTATCCGGGCAAGGGGGCGGAGGAGCGGGGGCAGGCGGAGGCCATCGCCCGCAATCTCAAGGAGATGATCGCCCTCACCGTGCCGGTGGTGGCGGTGGTGATCGGCGAGGGGGGGTCCGGCGGGGCCTTGGCCATCGGTCTGGGAAACCGGGTGTTGATGATGCAGTACGCCATCTATTCGGTCATCTCCCCCGAGGGGTGCGCCTCGATCTTGTGGAAGGATTCGGCCAAGGCCGAACTGGCCGCCGACGCGATGCGCCTGACGGCGGAAAATCTGCTTGAAATCAGAGTGATAGACGATATCGTCCCCGAGCCGGTGGGGGGTGCCCATCGGGATCCCATCACCGCCTCCGAACTGCTGCGGGAGCATCTGGCCCGCCATCTGCGCGAACTGATTCCCCTCTCCCCCGAGGAGCTTTCCCGCTTGCGTTACGAGAAATTCATGGCCATGGGGGTGGTGCTGGAGGGGTGATGATGCGGCGCGGCCCCCCGGTCTCGGTGCCGCGCCGGGCGAACCCCGCGTTGGAATGGGCGCGCGGCGACGCAAGAACCGTTCCTCCCTCGCCCGCCAAGGCAAGGGAGGTCGTGCGGTATTACATTTATTATTATGGTGATCGACCCCCCTGGGGGCGGGGGATGTTCGGTGATCGGCCCGAAAAGGCTCAACCTTTGGGAAATCCGCGTCGATGGATTGCCAAGGGCGTTTTCCCTGGTTACACTGCGGGGATCGGGTGTCGGAATGACGGGGGGGCGCCGGTTCCGTTCGATGCATTGATCTCACGTTTTTGGGGAGACTTCCGATGTCCGACAATATGATGATCGGGGCGGGAATTATTTTGGCGGGCTTGGCGATTTGGGGCATCGCCTTTTCCGTGATTCAAGCGCGCAAGATCAAAATTCCACCCAAGGACACCCGTCCGGCGCTGGACAAGTTCATGGACGTCAAAAAGAGCAAGAGTTGACGCCCCTCCTTCGTCGCCGGGGTTGACCGGTCGGCGGACTTTGGGCGATCGATCAGGGATCCTTGATCCAAACAAGAGCGCGCCGTCGCGCCGCCTTTTTTCAGGAGGAGCAGGAGATGCCGCTGGTTTCCATGCGCCAATTGCTGGATCACGCCGCCGAGTTCGGTTACGGCATTCCGGCGTTCAACGTGAACAACATGGAGCAGGTGCGGGCGATTTTGCGCGCCGCCCAGGAGACCGACAGCCCGGTGATCCTGCAAGCCTCCGCCGGGGCGCGGAAGTACGCCGGGGAGCCCTTTTTGCGCCATCAAATCCTGGCGGCGCTGGAGGCCTTTCCCGAATTGCCGGTGGTGATGCATCAGGACCACGGCCAGAGCCCCGCGGTCTGCACCGCCGCCATTCGCAGCGGCTTCACCAGTGTGATGATGGACGGTTCGTTGCGGCAAGACGGCAAGACCCCGGCGGATTACGCCTACAACGTGGAGGTCACCCGCCGGGTGGTGGAGATGTCCCACAGCATCGGCGTCACCGTCGAGGGGGAGCTGGGGGTGCTGGGCTCCCTGGAGACCGGAATGGCGGACAAGGAGGACGGCCACGGGGCGGAGGGAACCCTGGAGCGCGAGCGTCTGCTCACCGATCCCGAGGAGGCGGCCCGTTTCGTCGCCGACACCAAGGTGGACGCCCTGGCCATCGCCATCGGCACCTCCCACGGGGCCTACAAGTTCAGCCGCAAGCCCACCGGCGAAATTCTCGCCATCGATCGGATCAAGGCGATTCACGCCCGCATCCCCAACACCCACCTGGTGATGCACGGCTCCTCGTCGGTGCCCCAGGAGCTGCTGGCCCAGATCAACCAATACGGCGGCCAGATGAAGGAGACCTACGGCGTGCCGGTGGAGGAGATCCAGACCGGCATCCGGCACGGGGTGCGCAAGATCAACATCGACACCGACCTGCGGCTGGCCATGACCGCCGCCATCCGCAAGGTCTTCGCTCAATCGCCCGGCGAGTTCGACCCGCGCCAATATCTCCGCCCCGCCGAAGACGCCGCCCACGCCATCTGCAAGGCCCGTTACGAACAATTCAATACCGCCGGGCAGGCCTCGAAAATCAAGGTCGTTCCCCTGGAGGAGATGGCCAAGCGGTACGCCTCGGGCGTCTTGGATCCCCGCATCCAATGAGCGGGGTCGCCCCCGTGAACCGTTCCGTGCGGGGCGCGCTCCGGCGGCTGGGGGTGGCGCTGCTTGTGCTGGCGGTTTGGATCGGCGGTGGCGGGATCTCCCCCGCCCTGGCCCTCCAGATGAACACCTGCCCCATGGCCCGGGAGATGGCGCTCAAGGGGGTGGATCTCTTCGACTCCCAACCGCAAAAGGGGCTGGCGGCGTTGCAAGAGGCCTTTGGCTTCTGCCCCGCCGATCTCTCCATCCGCTACAACCTGGGGTTGGCCCACTACCTTTCCGGCGACAAGCCCAAGGCCCGGGATCTCTGGAGAAAACTTTTAGAACCTCGTCCGGAAGATGTCAAAACCATCGCCAATCTGGCTTGGACCCATTTCGACCTGGGGGACGACGACAGCGCCCACATCGTCGCCTTTCGCGGGCTGGCCAAGTTTCCCGACAACATGGCGCTGGCCCATACCAAGGTGTTTTCGCTGTTTCGCATGGGGCGCTATCTGGAGGCTTTCGACTGGCTGACCCGCTCCAAGCTCACCGGCATTCAGGTGGGACGGTGGCGGGAGCAGGCGGGTCATTACGTGGTGGAGACGGTGTGGCGGCAGTTTCGCGACGGCGAGCGCAAGGAGGCAGTGGCCCGGGCGGTGCAACTCGCCAAGGACTACACCGACTTCGTGATCCTGGAGGCCAAGAATAAAATGGTCCAGGCGATGGTCGATCCGGATGCGGAAGTTCCCTATCCCATCGCCCTGCCCCATGAAAGTTGGGCCAAGTCCGGCGACATCCTGGAAGGCCAGGAGACCCTGGACGAGTTGATCCAGGCCCAGCCCACCCTGAATCCCTGGGTCAAGCGGTTCGACGCCTTCGCCATGGTGTCGGGGATCTATCAATACCAGAACATGCGGGGGCGGCCCTTCGCCGACCGGGACGCGGTCAATCTGCAAAAATTGCTGGTGCGGCGCGGACAGTTCATCGACGACAACGACCATGTGCGGCTGCGGATCAACAAGGAGGCTACCCACCGGGTGCTGGCCTCCGATCTGGAGTGGTTGATGGGGCAGGGGAGGATCAATCCCAACGCCTTGCTGCTCTTCTATTTTTCCGGCAACGGACTGGTTTGGAAAGATCCCGCCGGGGGAAAATCCGAGGTGCTGCTGGCCCCGGTGGAGGTTCGTCCGGAAGAGATCTCCCCCACCAACGCCTTGTCGTTGAGCCGCATCAAGCAAGAGTTGGACACCCTGCCCAACAAGGAGGTGATCCTGCTGGTGGAGTCGTGCTTCAATCCCAAGCCCGGTTGCGCCTGGCCGGGAGAGGGTCCATCGACCGCGCCGCCGCCGGAATTTTTGGTCAGCGCCAAGCCCTTCGGCCTGGCGGCCCAAAACGCCGAGGCGGGGGTGTGGGGTCCGGGACGGCAGAGCGCCTTCACCTACTTTTTGCTCAAGGGATTGCTGGGGGCGGGGGACGGGCGGGCCAAGCAGCCCAAGGATGGCTGGGTGGATCTGCGGGAGGCGGTGGATTACGCCCAGCAGCAGTTGAGCGAGCGCAACATGAGCAACGACGCCCTCTTTTCCCAAATCCTGCCCTTGCGACTCATCCACATCGGGGGGGAGCGGTGATGGGCGGGCGGCAGCGGATTTTCGGACGCGGGCGGAAGCCGACGATGGTCGGAATGTTGGCGCTGTTGGCGGGGCTTCCGGCGTGGGGCGGGGCGGGGCTGATCAACGAATGGGAGCCCATCGAAATTGGTGAAGTGGTGGAAAAGGCGGCGGTGGAGGTGCAGCCGGGCAAACCCTGGACCGAGCCGGTGAGCGGCATGGCGATGGTCTGGATCGCCCCGGGCTGTTTCAAGATGGGCAGTCCTCCCCGGGTGGAGGGGCGGGACGCCGATGAGGGGCCGGTCCATTCGGTCTGTCTGTCGGGATACTGGATCGGCAAGACCGAAGTGACCCAGGGGGCGTGGCGGCGGGTGATGCGCAACAATCCCGCCACCTTCCGCAAGGGGGATGAATATCCGGTGGAGCATGTCTCGTGGGAGGATGCGGAAGGTTTTATCCGCAAACTCAACACGATGCATCCGGGGGATTTTTTCTTTCGCCTGCCCACCGAGAGCGAATGGGAGTTCGTCTGCTCCGACCGGGGGCAGGGGGCGCGCTACCCCGGGGGCAACGATCCC
>JADGAP010000120.1 GCA_015231965.1 Magnetococcales bacterium
GGGGGGGGGGGGGGGGGGGGGGGGGGGGGGGCGGGGGGGGGGGGGGGGGGGGGGGAGCCACTCGGGGGGTTGATCCCGCAGATAGGAGAAGAAAAGGCGCACGTCATGATCGATCTCCAGCTCGATGCGATCCTCCTCCAAAAGCTGGGTCGTCAGATAGTCGCAGATCACCTCTGGATCGGTGATGATCTCGTCAAAGATCTCCCCGGGGGGCGGGGGAATCTCTGACATCTCGGGGAGTTGGGGCGTTTCACTCATCGGTGTTTCCGGCATGAAAGCTCTCGTCACGGCCCTCGATCCGCACCAACCCGTTGAACGTTGGCGTACAAATGGCCACCCTTTCACCCATGGCACCCCCCTCTCGTTGAGATCCGATCTTCAGGCCGTCAAAATTATACAACAGGTCGCGCGGTGCGCCCACCTCCTCATGCGTCAGTTCGTGAATAAGACGGGATCAAAACGCAAAGATGAGCCCTCCTTAAGGTGGCCATGGACAGGCTTAAGCCCTTACTCCTGACGATACCGCTTGGAATCATCAAGCGCAATACCGCCCTTCTTGCGAATACCTCCCTCGTCAGGAGGATAGCGCCGAGGATCCAAATTCCGGCATTGATTGGGCGTCCCCTGGCATCCGGCGTAGGGGTGACCGTCGCCCACCGCATGACGCGCCTTTTCCTCCACACCCCCGCCGCAACGCATCGTAAACGCTCCTCCCACCGTTGACCCCGATCCTTTCCCGGCGCCGGGACTCGCGCCAACGACGCCCCCCGATTCAACCCGCAAGAACTTCCCCACGGCAACCCTTTTGCTTTTCCCCCGCCAGCGGCGATACTGGAGGGCATGAAACGCTCCCGCGCCCTCTGGGCCGCCCTCGGTCTGGCCGTCGGCGGCGTGGTCTTCTTTTCCCTCGCGATCCTGCCCAATCTGGACGCCGAACCCTATCGCGCCCGCCTGCTGGCCGTCGCCCAGCGCATCACCCACCACCCCATCACCCTGGATGGCCTCCGCTTCACCTTTTCCGGCGGTCCCACCTTGCGCTTGATCAACCTGAAAATTCTCTCCAACCATCCCGACGATCCCCCCCTGCTGACGGTGCGGGAGGTGGACGTGGGGGTGGGATTGGAATTTTTTCTCAGCCCCAAGAGCATCGCCCTCTCCTCGGTGCGGCTGCTCAACCCCGAGGTCCATCTGGTGTTGCGGGAGGAGACCCCCCTCTTCGCCCTGGCCCAGGCCACCGCCAGACAGGGGGGCGAAGGGATGGAAAAAGAGCTGGGGTTGGGATTGGCGGAGATCAGCATCGGCAAGGTGGCCATCCGCGACGGTCTGCTCACCGTCACGCCCCCCAGCGATTCCTCCCTTCCCGGACTGGTCTTCGAGCGGGTGCAAATGGAACTCCAGGGCGTCGCCCCGGGGCGACCCGCCGGACTCACCGCCTCGGCCCGGCTGCAAAGCCTGCCCTTCAACCTCTCCGGTCAGATCGGCCCCATGCCCGCCTCCCTCGACCTGACCCGGCTCCCCCTCTTGATCAACGTCGACGCCCGCACCCCCGATCTCCATCAACTCCTGGAAAATTTCGCCAAGCCCGGCGCTGGCCTGCGCCCCCGCGCTGTGCGGGGAACCTTCTCCACCCTGATCCACGGCTCCCTGGCCGACGGCCTGAACACCAGCTCGTGGTTGCAAATGGATCAACTCACCTTTTCCCGATCCTCCGCCGCCGCCCCCTCTCCCCTGGCCGGACTGCTGGCCGTCGCCCAGGAAAAGCGCCCCGACTTCACCCCCATGGACCTCGCCATGAGGCAAAAATCCTCCATGCGCCTCAAACAGTTCGGCCCCCACTGGCGACTCCAGGAGATGTTCCTCTACCTGGATGGCGCGCCGGTGCTGGAGGCTAAGGGGGATTGGATGGACCCCGGCTGGGTGGAGATGTTTTTCACCCTGACCGGCGGCGTCGCCCTGGACCGTTTTCCCAAGCCCGACCGCTTCCCCTTCACCCTCGGCGAGGTTCCCTCGGGCCAAGCCCGGTTGATCCGCAAGGAGGTGGGCCCCCTCACCGCCGAATTGGACCTGGATCTCACCCGCACCCGGGTGGTACATCCGCCGTTGCTGGAAAAACGCCGCGGCACGGCGTTGCGCGCCCAGGCCGAGTTGGTGTGGATGGATCAAACCTGGCGGCTCGCCTCGGCCCGGGTGAAGCCGGAACCGGAGGGGGGGGAGGAGGCGCGCATCGTTGCCGCCCCCGATGGGGCCTGGACCGCCACCGGTCAGTGGGCCGGGGAGCGTTTGGCCTCCTATTTTCCCCAGGCCGTCGCCTGGGAGCCGGAAGGCATGACCCGCTTCACCCTCTCCGGAAACGGTGCCCCGGGAGAGGACGGTCGGGTGGAGGGCGAGGCGGCCAGCGGCGGGGCGAGGGTGGGGGAGATCCCCCTCAAGGAGGCCGCCTTCCGCTTCCGTCAAACCAGCGCCGATACCGTCTCCGCCCCCTGGTTTCACGGCAGGATCGGCGAGGGGATCGTGGAGGGTTCGGCCTTGATTCGCGGTGGCGACGAGCCCCTCTACCGCGCCTCCTTTCAGGCCGAGGGGGTGCTGGCGGAAAAACTGCCCCCCCCCCTGCGCCAAGGCTGGACCGACGTGGAAGGGGTGATGGCGGTGCGCGGTCGGGTGTGGGGCGGGCTCTCCGGCGGCATGGCCCTCTCTCCCACCGGCGGATGGGTGGAGATCCGCTCCGGTCCCGGACGACTCCAGCAGTTCGACCCCGCCCCGCTCCTCACCCCTCCGCCAGAAGAGGGACGCCAACTCTCCCATCCGGAACGCGCCCTCTATTGGCGGGAGGGGGAGGTCTCGTGGCTCTTTCACGACGGGCGGGCCGAGGTGGAGGGCATCCATTTGCGCCACGGCCCCCTCACCCTGGTCGGTCGGGGACGCTCCGATGCCTCTGGAGAGAGCTTCCACTTGCGCATCACCCCCGGCGACGTCCCCCCCCGCGAGGTGCGCCTGCTGCGGGAAGAGGGGGTGTGGCATCTGCTGCCCGCAACGGATTTCACCCCCCCATCCGGCGCTTCCAACGACGCGGATTTCCCCCCTTGACGTTCCGGACCCTTTTCCGGGAGGGTGTGACCCCGCCCCAAAGTCCCCGATTTTCTATCTTAACCCATTGTTTATAAATAATTTTAATTTTTCATGAAAATACCTGCTTGACTCTCCTCATGGTCCGTCTATAACTCATCGTTGGCGGGAGATTCCCACAACCGGCGGAGGTCTTCCCCGGCGGGAACGTGGGCGAGTCCCCAACTCATGGGATTCCCCACCGTCCACAAACACGCCCCATCCCTTTTTTCCCCGATCTCCCCGCCCCGGGGGGAGATGAAAAGAGGCGCGCCCCCTCGCCCTCGCCCCCGTCGTGGCACCATCTCTTGCCCTCCCGGTCGTTCATGCTTAACGTTGTCCCTGGAGCCGCGTTTGGCACCGTTGACGACGCCCCCGATCCCCACCCTGGCCAGGAGAGTCCCCCATGAGGTGCGCTTCTCGCTCTTCCCCATCGCGACCATTCCTCCTGGCGGCTTCCTTGGCGTGGCTCGCCCCCGCCCCGGGCGACGCCTCCAGCTTCGATTGCGCCAAAGCCCGCCATCCCCACGAAAAAATAATCTGCGCCGACAAGGAGCTTTCCGCCCTGGACGAGCGGATCGCCCAACTCTACCAGTCGGCGCGCCATCAACTCTCCGAGGAGGGACGAACCATCCTCCTGGACGGCCAACGGCAATGGATCCGCTTCACCCGCGCCGTCTGCTCCCCCAAGGGAAAAAAGAGGGAGGAGGTGAAAAAATGCCTCCAACGGAGCTTCCAGGAACGCAAGAAGCCGTTGGGAAAGGCGGCCTTGAAAAAAGGGCCATACCTTTTCAGCAATGTGGTGGTGTTTGAATTCCATCCCGTCCCTTTTGATAAGTCGGGACAACAGGAAATGTGGGGATATTATCCTGGATACTATCCCCACATTTTCTCTTACCCAAGAATTGACGCCCCATTAACCCCTGCCGCCATCGCTTTCAACCGCGCTTTCACCATCCCCGAGCACAGCAATAAAAGTTGTGACAGTAAGAATGGAGATCTTTCATTGGATTATGAAGTACTTGGCGCTTCCGGCGCAATCATTTCAATATTTATCGAGGATTGGACCTATTGCCATGGGGCGCCGCATGGTTTCGGCGGTGCGTACGCAAGAAATTTCATTACCCATGAAACCGGACTTCGCGATTTGCGGGATGATGACCTCTTCCTCCTCAACACTCCCTGGAAAGAGTTTGTTTACAAGGAATGCGCTGACTTCCTGAACTCCAGCGAGAAAGGTCAAAACCGTTCCCCATTCAAACCAGATGAATTCAAGCACCATGCGGATAATCCACTTAATTGGTTTCCGAGTCGAAAAGGTTTGTTGATCCTAATCTCGGCAGGAACCGTCGGCGGCTATGCGGAGGGACCGTTGAATGTCACCATCCCATGGGACAAATTGAAACTCTTCCTGGCCCCTGACGTGGAAAGATTGATCCTGGAATAGCGCCCCGATGCGGGGTCGCTCCACCGGCTCCGTTCCCCTCCTCTCATCCCATGGAGCAACCCCATGATAGGGTTCCGCCCGTTCCTCCCAGCTTTGATCCGCTCGATGCTCCCTGCGGCGCTGGGGTTATTCCTGTCCGGTGCCGCCCTGGCGGGGGAGATTCCCAATGTCCCCCATCCGGAGTTCTGGGGGGTGGATTTGCCAGTGCTGCCTAATATGAGTTCTATTTCTTTAGGCGAGTTATATTACGATCAGAACAACGACCTAAATGTAAGGTATTTTCTTCGTCCTGATGCCGAACAATCTCGTCACCAAAATATGCGTAAGCAACCATATATTAATTTTATTGACCGCTCATTTAACATTTATAAAGGTCACATTAATTGGGAGAGTCAAGTCTGGCGTAATCCAGTGGACGAAACTGAAAAGGAGAGGTTGATTGGAGAAAAGAATACCGATGAGGAATCGCTCGAATTGAATCCCCTCCAAGAAATCTATCTACTGCAAAAAAGATTCCCAGACAATCGAAAGATCGATAAAGGATATTATGTCGTCAACATTCTCAGCAATGATTGGTGCGCGTTGCCGAGTGATCATGCCTTGAAACGAGTCGATCAACAAGGTAACAAAATTTTCAACGTAATGGTCTTCAAGCGTCTTCCGAAAAGGGAAGTGTTCTATAAAGAGCATGGAAAATGTTGCGACTTCTCGGTTCGTGAGAGAATTGGGCGCGTACGAAACATGGCATTATATCCAACTCTCTACGACATGGAAGACGGCACCATGCTCTATGCGCCGAATCGAACGCCCTACTTGATTCGGTTCCACGGAAAGTTTGAGTCGCCTTTCCTGGATCGGCATCCATCCTTAGTCAGCGTGGACGCCGATCTCATTGAAAAGTTGGTGACTGAAGAAGAAGATCGACTCTATCAACAATCTGAGGATGAAGGAGTCAAAATCAACGTACTCGAAAAGATCGATGACATGCTGTCCAACCTGTTCAAACCCATGTTCGAGAAGAAAGGAATCAAACCATGAATGACGCCCATACCATGGTTCATTCCATCATCCAACATTTTGTGGCGGCGGCGCTGGGGGTGTTCCTGTCCGGCGCCGCCCAGGCGGGGGAAATTCCCAATGTCCCCCATCCGGAATTCTGGGGTGCTGAGTTGCCTGTGATGCCGAATATGGATTATATCTCAATAGTGACGATATATTATGATCAGAATAACGATTTGAATATACGGTATTTCTTTGGTCCTGATGCAGAACAAGATCGACGACAAGCGAAGCGTAGGCAACCCTATATTGAATCGGTTGATCGCTCGATAAATCTCTATAGCGGGAAGATTAATTGGGATGATAAGATTTTGGCAAGACGTGGTGGAGAGGGGGAAGATGTAGAGAGTAAAAGAACAAGGATAATTGAGGGGCGTGATCTCAGAAGGGTTTGGCTAGTCCCAGATGTAACCGAAAGATCTGATGCTAATAAAAGAGAGTATTATGTTGACAGCATCATTGGAAATGATTGGTGTATATTGCCGGAGGACTACTCGCTAAGGCGGATGAGTAATCAAGGAGAACAAATTTTTAACGTAATGGTTTTCAAGCGGCTTCCGACTAGGAAAATGTTCTATATGGAGCATGGGAAATCTTGCGGTTTCTTGGACCGGGAGAAAATTGGGCGCGTACGAAACATGGTATTATATCCAACTCTTTATGATATGGAAGACGGCACCATGCTCTATGCACCGAATCGAACCCCCTACTTGATTCGGTTCCACGGAAAGTTTGAGTCGCCTTTCCTGGATCAGCATCCGTCCTTAGTGAGTGTGGACGCCGACCTGATAAAAAAGTTGGTGCTTGCCGAAGAGGAAC
The DNA here is from genome assembly GCA_015231965.1 of Magnetococcales bacterium. GTDB lineage: Bacteria > Pseudomonadota > Magnetococcia > Magnetococcales > JADGAP01 > JADGAP01. Next base: position 6,428 of record JADGAP010000120.1, read on the forward strand.
GACTTAACGACCTGAGACGGGAGAAAGGAGGAAAAATCAACGTACTCGAAAAGATCGATGACATGCTGTCCAACCTGTTCAAACCCATGTTCGAGAAGAAAGGAACCAAACCATGAATGACGCCCATACCATGGTTCATTCCATCATCCAACAATTTGTGGCGGCGGCGCTGGGGTTATTCCTGTCCGGTGCCGCCCTGGCGGAGGAGATTCCCAATGTCCCCCATCCTGAATTTTGGGGCGCGGAGTTGCCTTCTCCACCGAACATGGCTGTTGACTATATAGGAGAAATCTTTGTCGATTCCAATCTGGATCTCAATGTTCATTATTTCATCAGGCCTGTCTATGTCTATCGACAAATCCAGGAAAAGAATAAGAATCATTATGTTGAATCGGCTTATCGCTCGTTTAACGTATATAAAAAGCATATGAATTGGGAGAGACAAGTCTGGAAGAATCCAATGGACGGGACCGAAACGGAGATAATGATTGGAGAGAGGCTTGATGATGGAAAATCACTTCAAGAAATAAGTTTGTTGCACGATGAGGCTCCAGCAAATTACTATAAAAGCAAAGGGTATTATGTTGTCCATATTCTCAGCAATGATTGGTGTCTATTACCTAGTGATTACGCCATGAAACGAGTGGATAAAGAAGGGAAACAGATTTATACGGTAATGGTTTTTGAGCGTCTTAAGAAAAAGAAAATATTCTATAAAGAGCATGGAAAATATTGCGACTTCTCGGTTCGAGAGAGAATTGGGCGCGTGCAAAACATGGCATTATATCCAACTCTCTATGATATGGAAGACGGCACCATGCTCTATGCGCCGAATCGAACCCCCTACTTGATTCGGTTCCATGGAAAGTTCGAGTCGCCTTTTTTGAAACGGCATCCGTCCCTAGTGAGTGTGGACGCCGACCTGGTAAAGAGGTTGGTGCTTGCCGAAGATGAACGACTTTATGACCTGAGACGGGAGAAAGGAGGAAAAATCAACGTACTCGAAAAGATCGATGACATGCTGTCCAACCTGTTCAAACCCATGTTCGAGAAGAAAGGAATCAAACCATGAATGACACCCCACGCAAGGCGTTTGCTGATTTCGGGGAGCGAAAGCGGTTCGTCACTCAGTCGGTTCGCAGTGGCGAGCAAATGCCCGCAGAGAAGGCCGGTAAAATCACGTTTTATGAGGATGGCGTCAAACTGGAACGGGATCTGAAAGGCAACGTGGTCCCAAACCAAGAGGCCAAAACGCCTAGTGGAGGAGCCCTTGGTTATGCTCAAAGCGACTTAGCTGGAAATCTCTTAGCTCAGGCTACGGTTCGAGAATTCCTGACAAAACACTATCAGGAAAAGAACAAGCTCAGTCAAGGTGCTAAGGTCGATGTGAAAACGCACGTGGATGCAATGATGAAGGTGCCATCAACTGAGCGTGTGACCAAGAAACTGATCAAGGAGTGGGACGCTCAGGGGTATCGGAAGGAGTTTAACGAAATCCTTGCGACGCCTCAGGGTAAAGCCTTGGTCCAGAAGCTGGATGAGGCCGCGTATCAGCAAACCCACGACAAGCTTTCCCTGGACCTCTCTAAAATGACGCGCAACGCCAAGCCTGGCAATGCGGGCGTTCTGGAGGATTCGCATCCGGATCATCGTCATGCGATTGCGTTGATGGGAAACCTTGTGCATCGTAAGGGGAATCTTTTGGGGTTTTCTAAAGCGGTTGACAAGATCACCACGGATCGGCCGCTGACGTTGCAAGATGTCAAAGATCGGCTGAAGAAGGAAGGCTTGAATGAGTCTATAGAAAAGTTTGAACGCAAGGCGCTTACCCCCATCACCGCCTGCGAGGGACCGAACCCGGACAAGAGCGTCTGTTTTGACACCTCCCCGGGAGGCAAGCATCTCACCCCGCCCACCGGCGGCGCCACCCCCACTGGCGGAATCACCCCCACCGGCGGAATCACCCCCACCGGCGGAATCACCCTCACCGGCGGCGCTACCCCCACCGGCGGAATCACCTCCACCGGCGGAACCGCTCCCGCGCCTCGGGCGGAGAAGCCGGAAGCGCCCCAGCCGGAGGCCCGCCCCGCCTCTCCGACGGAGGGCGGCAAGCCCGCTCCCCAACCCCCGCCCCCCGAGGAGAAGCCCGCTCCCCAACCCGAGGCCCCTGCGGAGAAGCCCGCTCCCCAACCCGAGGCCCCCGAGGAGAAGCCTGTCGATCCTCCCAAGGACCAAGAGTTGGAGGACGAGAAGGAGGACGAGAAAGAGGAGGAGGAGAAGAAGAAAAAGGAGGAGGAACAGACCTACTCATCCCAATACAAGCACCTCCGCCTGAAAAGGGTAAACCTCAGCCCAGAATGGACCGGCCCCACGTTTGAACTTTTTGGCGTGGTCGTCCCGATGTGGACGCCGGAGATGCCGCCCTGGAATCAACGCCCGCCAGGGTGGGAGCAGAGGCTGGAGTCGAAGGAGGCGGACGAATCCTCCCAAGGCGAGATCCTGTCCATGGACGATTTCGATCCCGGCCCAACGCTCCTCACTCAAGGCATGAAAATCAAGGGCCGCAAATCCCCCGCCTGAACGCCCCTCGCCGTTTCGTCCCGCCCTCCCGCGAGCGGCGCGACAACTTTTCGCCGCGTATGACAACCTCTTGTCGCGATTGATGGGCTTGCGGCTTGACTCCCCGTCTCGGCCCCGCCCCGGCGGTAGGTGCAACAACCGAAATCATATAGCGCCTGTTCACCCCCAAGGCGCGGACGCGGCGTTCGTGACCCGAGAGGTGGGGCATCCTTCATTCCTTGGACCAGGAGAACCGCCGCCCAAGATCAAACCACACCCCGTTTGCCCCAATCACCCCTCATCCCCCGGTACCACCCTACAACCTCGCAAGTCAACAAGGAATTTTAACATGGGAACAGAAGTTGCGGCGATATACTACGTGATGGCGGCCATGACGGCGGTGCAAACCGCCATGGCTCTTACCGCAGATACCCCTGACATGGGCTTGGGCATGGACGGTCCCTCCTCCGATTTTGCGGCGCAATCCATCCTCCAGGCGGATGAAGAGGCCAAGAAGCAGTTGGAGGAGGAGCGCAAGAAGGCCGCCCTCGCCCTGCGCAACACCCCGGGCAACCCCAACAACCTCACCGGCGGCCTGGGAGTCACCACCGCCGCCCCGGTCTTGCAAAAGAAGCTTTTGGGAGCGTAAACGCCATGGAAGCCGAAGAGATCCTGCGCCTCTACGAAAATCTGGAGGCGAGCAAAAGCCCCTTCAACAACTTGTTTCAGGAGGTCTCGGATTTCATCCTGCCCTCCAAACCCGATGTGATCCAAAGCAATCTCCCCAATCGGCGCAAGGGGGCGATGTTGTTGGACTCCACCGGGGTTCACGCCTGTCAGCTGCTGGCCTCGTCGATGCACGGCGCCCTCACCCCCACCAGCCTCAAGTGGTTCGGGCTCAAGCTGCGGGATGACGTGATCAACGATCAACCCGAGGTGCGCAACTGGCTGGAGGATTGCGCCCGCCGTCTGGACAACGCCCTCAACTCCTCCAACTTCAGCTCCGAAATCCACGAGGTTTTTCTCGACCTCGCGGGGTTCGGCACCGCCGCAGTCCTGCAAGAGGAGTTGCCCAAGGACGAAGGGGGCGGATTCGCCGGGCTCCACTTTGAAACCCTGCCCATCGGCGATTATGTCTTCGCCGAGGGACGCAACGGTCGGGTGGACACCCTGCTGCGCCGCTTCACCCTCTCCGCCGGGCAGGCGGAAGCCCGCTTCGCCAGCCACCCCGGCTTCCAAGGCTTTGGCGACAAGCTCCAAGCGGCGTTGCGGGAGCATGGACCGGAGGGACGGCAGAAGCGGTTTTCCTTCATCCACGCCATTCAACCCCGCCCCAAGAGCCACTCCGGCCCCCGCCGGTTGGCCTATCGCATGCCCCTCGCCTCGATCATGGTGGAGGTGGATGAGAAGAAGGTGATCTACGAAAGCGGCTACCGGGAGTTCCCTGTCGCCGTGGTTCGCTGGAGCCAGACCAGCGGCGACGACGGCTGGGGCCGCTCCCCCGGCATGACCGCCCTGCCCGACGTGAAAACCCTCAACGAGGCCGACAAGCTCGCTCTCATGGCCTTGCAGAAGGATCTGGCCCCGCCCCTCATCGCCCCCAACAAGGGGTTGATCGGCGGTTTCTCCTTCAGCCCCAACGCCATCAACTATTACGACAACACCAAGGGCAAGCCGGAGTATCTCACCTCCGGGGTGCGCTGGGACGTGGCCCGGCTCAAATCGGACGAACGCCGCGAACGGGTGCGGCGCATCTTTTACGCCGACCAGTTGATGTTGCAGCAAGGCCCCCAGATGACCGCCGCCGAGGTTCACGTCCGTTTCGAGCTGATGCAGCGGTTGTTGGGTCCGACCCTGGGACGGCTCATCGCCGAGCTGCTCAACCCTATCTTGCATCGGGGGTTTCAGCTCATGCTCCGCGCCGGGGGCTTTCCCAACCCGCCCCTGGCGTTGCAGGGGATGCTGGAGCGCAAGGGGCCCCCGACCTTGGACGTGGAGTACGTCGGACCCCTGGCCCGGGCGCAAAAGGCCCAGGAAGTGGTGGCCATCGAGCGGGCCTACACCCTGGCCAGCAGCATCTCCCGCTCCCGGGGCGGCGACCCCGCCATCTTCGACAACCTCGACGATGACAAGGCGCTGCGCTACGGTGCCGAGCAGGCCGGACTCCCCGGCGATATCCTGCGCGGTGACTCCGACCGGGATTCGGTCCGCGCCCAGCGGATGAAGCAGGCCCAGCAGATGCAAGCCGCCCTGGCCCAACAAGCCGCCAAGGGCTGATCGCCTCCCTTCCACCCCGCCGGGGAGCGTCCGGTGAATATGCCGCGTTCCCCTGACCTCCCCGGCCCCTTTATTTAAGATCGGCGTAACTATTCAGCACCCCCGCTTTTGCGACTGCGGGTCCAGGGGGATCATCCCCC
>JADGAP010000121.1 GCA_015231965.1 Magnetococcales bacterium
CTCCCCCCCCCCGGGCGCCTGCAATTGACCGAGGGAGAGGCCGAACCCGCCGAATTCGTCCTGAAAGGCGGTGCCGCGGTGGTGGGCAAATGTCCCGAGGCCCAGATTCGCTTGAAGGGGATGTTCGATCCGGCGGTGGCCGCGATTATCCGCCGCCTGCCGGAAGGATACCGCATCGATCCCCCGGATGAAGGTGCCCGAGGCAAAACCCTGCTCAACGGCGCCCCCTTGAATGCCAGCCAACCCCTGAACCACGGCGACCAACTGGAGGTGCGGGGAACCCTCTTCCGCTTCCATCTTCAGGCCGACCCCGCCAAACCCGACCGCTGAACCTCAGGGAGGGGCCCACCCCATGTCGCCACGACTTCGCTGGATCGCTTCGCTGCTGCTTTTGTGGGGAGGGCTCGCCCCTCACTTCGCCGCCACCGCCGAATCGCTTCCGGAAGCCCGGGGGGAGCGGCGCCTGGTGATCGGGACCAAGCAGGCCCCCCCCTTCGCCATCAAGGAGCCGGACGGAACCTGGAGCGGCATCAGCATCGACCTCTGGCGGGTGGCGGCGGCGGAGTTGCATCTGGATTACGTCTTCGAGGAGCGGGATCTGGCCTCGTTGCTCCAGGGGGTGGAGAACGGCTCCCTCGACGCCGCCGTCGCCGCCCTGACCATCACCTCCGAACGTGAAAAAGCGATGGATTTCACCCATCCCCTCCACTCCACCGGCTTCGGCATCGCGGTGCGGGCGGACCAGCAGGGAGACTCCGGCGGTCTGGAGGCGATTTTCGACGCCCTCTTCTCCCGCGCCTTCGCCGAGGCGGTGGGATCCCTGGCGTTGGTGTTGCTGGGGGCGGGGGTGGTCGTCTGGGCGGTCGAGCGCCGCAAAAATCCCCAACATTTCCAGGCAGGAGGTCTGCGCGGCGTGGGCGATGGCTTCTGGTGGGCCGCCGTCACCATGGCCACCGTGGGTTATGGCGACAAAGTCCCAAAATCCTTCTGGGGACGAGTGTTCGGCGTCATCTGGATGTTCGCCAGCATCATCCTCATCTCCACCCTCACCGCCTCCATCGCCTCTTCCCTCACCACCCACCAGTTGCGAGGTTTCATCAACGGCCCCGACGATCTGTCCAAGACGCGCTCCGGGGCGGTGGCCCGATCCATCGGCGAAAGCTGGCTCCAGGAACACCGCAAGCCCCTCAAGTCCTACCCCACCCTGGAAGAGGCGCTCAACGCCCTGGAACGGGGCGAGGTGAAGGCGGTGGTCCACGACGCCCCCATCCTCCGGTACGTGATCAAGGAACATCACGCCAGCGCCCTGAAAACCCTTCCCGTCCGGTTTGGTCGGCAAGATTACGGCATCGCCTTGCCCAGCGGCAGCCCGCTGCGCAAGGCGCTGAACGGGGTCATTTTGCGCCGCATCGTCACCCCGGAATGGACCGCCAGCCTGCACCACTATCTGGAAGACGACCGGGGCGAGTAAGCCCCGCCTCCCCTCGATCTTCCCTCAATCTCCCTCCATCCACCCGGCCAACTCCCGCCGCGCCAGCCGCTCCGCCCCGTCCAGCCACGCCGGGTCGTCGTTGAGACAGGGAACCAGGGTGAAGCGCTCCCCACCGGCGGCGAGAAACCGCTCTCGCCCGCCGTGACCGATCTCCTCCAGGGTCTCCAGGCAGTCGGCGACAAATCCCGGGCAGAGCATCGCCAGGGATTTCACCCCCCGCCGAGGCAACGCCTCCAACACGTCGTAAGTGGCGGGAAGAAGCCAGGGCTCCTTGCCGAAACGGGATTGGAAGGCCAAGCTCCAGCGCCCCTCGGGCAGTCCCAGCGCCCCCGCCAGGGCGGCGGCGGTGGCGCGGCAGTGGGTTTCGTAGGGATCGCCCAGATCGACATGCCGTTGCGGCAGGCCGTGAAACGAAAAGAGCCAATGGTCCGGCTCGCCCGCTCCGTCGGCGGCGGTCGCCCGCCGGGCCGTTGCGGCCAACGGTTGAATATAGCCTGGATGATCGTAGAACGGCGGAACCACGCGCAAGGCGGGCTGACGCCGCCCCCGGGCCAACGCCCGATAGACCACGTCGAGAATCGACGCCGTGGTGCTGGCGGCGAACTGGGGATAGAGGGGAAAGACCACCAGCCGCTCCCGGGTTGCGGCCAGCTCCGCCATGCGCCGGGTCAGGGAGGGGTTGCCGTAGCGCATGGCGAAACCCACCTCCACCTCCGGCCCCAGGCGGGATTGCAACGCCTCGGCCAGGCGGCGGGTGTGGCGCAGCAGCGGCGCAACGCCGTCAGCCCCCCAAATACGGCGATAGAGTTCCGCCACCCGGGGGGGACGACGGCGCAGCACGAGGCCATGGAGAATGGGCAGCCACTTCCAGCGGGGGAGGTCCACCACCCGGGGATCGGCGAGAAATTCCGCCAGATAGCGCCGCACCGCCGCCGTTTCCGGGGCGTCGGGGGTTCCCAGTTGGACCAACAGCAGCGTGACCGGGGGAGAGTCGCTCATGGGGTCAGGTCGATTCGTTGGCCAGCTCGTCGGCGATGCGGGTCACCAGGGCGACAAACTCCGCAGTGTTTTGACCCAGGTCGAAACGGTGATCGAGTTGGGCCGCGTCCGCCTGCAAAATGGCGAGGAATCCCTGACGGTCCCCCATCCAGGTCAACACCCGCACCGGTCCCAGGGTGGGATTGACCCGATGGTCCACCCCCCCCATGGTCTTGATGCCGTTGCGCAGACTGCGGCGAATGAGACTTTCCAGGGGATCGCGACGATGGGCGCGGCTCACGGCGAAGCTCCTTTCCTTGAGAGTGGAAATGTTTTTTGGAACCACCCCATTTAAATTAAGTTCAATCTGGACTCAGGAGAAAGGGGCACCCTTCTCCCCGCGTCCCCGACCGGGAAAGAGCAGCGAGGCGACCACGCCGGTTCCCAGGATGGCCAGGGCGACCAGCAGGCTTTGGGTGGGGGCGATGTGAAATCCCGGCCAACCGAACAAGGCGGTGCTGGCCCCGACGGCCAGCTTGAAGGCGATGTAGAAGAGCAGCACCACCACCGCCTTGCTCAAATGGACCAGATAACGCATCAACGCCGCCAGGACGTAATAGAGGGAACGCAACCCCAGCACCGCGAAAATCATCGCCCCATAGATCAACAACGGCTCCTGGGTGACGGCGATCACCGCCGGAACGCTGTCGAAGGAGAACATCACGTCGGTCACCTGCACCGCCATCAGGCAGAGCAGCGCCGGCGTGGCGTAATAGCGGGCCGCCCCCCCCGCCGACATCTCCACCTTGGGATGACGCCGCAACGCCTCCTTCACCATCCGGGCCGACAGGATGAACCGATAACCGTGCAGGCGGGGATAGACCGGCAGGATCCGCCGGGTCCACTCCACCGACCAATGGTGGGAGTAATCGGTGAGTTCGTCATCCTGCGCCCCGGCGGTCAACATTTTCCAGGCGGTCCAGGCCACCATCCCGGCGAAAAACATCCCCACCCAGGGGCTCATGGCAAACAACGCCGCCCCAACGCTGGCGAACAGGATGCGAAAGACAATCGCCCCCAGAATTCCAAAGGACAAAATGTGCTGCTGCAACAACCCCCGAATGTTGAAACTGGAAAAAATCGCCATGAAGACGATCAAATTGTCCACCGACAAGGATTTTTCCAGGATGTAGCCCACCAGGAACAGATCGGACCAGTGGGTGCCGAAGCGCAGCCGCAAATAAAGATAAAACAGCATCGACAAGCCGATCCAGAACACCGACCAGAGCGCCGCCGGTTTGACCGTCATCTCCTGGCCATAACGAGCCCCCAGCAAGTCGATGATCACCGACAGGAGGATGACCGCCACATAGATCAGAATGGTTTCCAGAGGAAAGCCGAAATGGTTCATGGGCTGAGGGGAAACTCCTTTAACATTTCGCCGCGGCCCACAAGCCCCCCGTCGGGGAGAACACGAGAGCGATTGCCGAAGCCATGTCGTCGCCTCACCCCCGCCCCCTCTCCATGAATGGCGAGGGGAGAAGGGGCGTCGAGGGGCCCATTTCATGCTCCGGGGTGGGGCGCTTCCCCAGGCCCGTCAGGACATGGCCGCCAAGGCGTCCAACACCTGGAACGACCCCCGGTAGATCATGTTGGCCGCCACGTAGGTGATGATGGCCAAACCCACCCACGCCACCCAGCGATGCTTGTGGATGATCTTGGCCACATAGTTGGCGGCGAAGGCCATCAGGATCACCGAAAGCAGCAGTCCGGCCACCAGCATGGCCATGTGATCCTGGGCCACCCCGGCCACCGCCAGCACATTGTCCAGGGACATGGAGAGGTCCGCCATGGCCACCTGCCAGACGGCGGCTGTCACGGTTTTGTGCGGCGTCGTTTTGGCCACCCCCTTCTGCTGTTCCGCCTCCTCGGGGGTGACTTCATCCTTGCCGTGGGAACGCAGCTCCCGCCACATTTCGTAGCAGACGAAGGTCAGCAACAAGCCACCTGCCAGGGTCAGGCCGATGATCTGGAGCAATTGGGTGGCCACCACGGCGAAGAGGATGCGCAAAATCACCGCCGCCGCCGTTCCCCAAAAAATCACCCTGTGGCGTTGCTCCAGGGGAACGGAGGCTGCCGCCATGCCCACCACGATGGCATTGTCCCCCGCCAGAACGAGGTCGATGAAGACGATTTGGGTAAACGCGATGAGTTCCGGAAGCATGTCTTGAATCATGGGAGTCCACGTCGATCCAGAAAAGGGGTGCCCGTCATCCCGACGGGAGCGAAACGGCGGTTCCCCCCCCCCCGCATCCGGAGCGGGAGCGGGAGGGGGAACGCGCCTGATCATGTCTCTCGGCCCGGAGGGGTCAGAAAACCCGGGTCAAGGCGAAGGCGGCCAGGGCCAGGAAGAAGACGCCGCTCACCTTGTGCAACACCGGCAAGGGGATGCGGGTCAGCAGCTTGCGTCCCGCCACCACCCCCAGCACCGACGACGCGGCGAGGGCGAGGGTCCCCCCCACCCACACTGGAACCGACGGCAACGTGCTGGCCATGCCGGCCACCGCCAGTTGCGTCTTGTCGCCCATTTCCGCCAGGAAAATCATCAAAAAGGCGGCGAGGAAGATGCCATGACCGCTCCGTTCGGCCACCTCCTCCTCCCCCTCCTCCTCTTCCTTGGCCCGCAACGAGAGGACGCCGAACACCGCGAAGAGGGCGGCCACCACCCCCGCCAACACCTTTTCCGGAACATATTGCGCCAGCCCCGCGCCAAATACCACGGCCAAGGTATTGAGCAGGACAAAGGCGGCGATGGCCCCGATCAAGACCGGCCAGGGGCGATGGCGGGCGGCCAGGGTCATGCAGACCAGCTGGGTTTTGTCGCCTATCTCGGCGAGGAAGATCAAACCGAAGGTGGTCCCTGCGGCGGCGGCCCATTCGGCGGAGGCGGAAGCGGCAGTGGTGACGGAAACAGGATCGCTCATTCAGGAGAACTCCACAAGCACGGGAAAAAAGGGGAACGGAACAAGGCGAGGCGCTCCCCCCCCTCCGGACCCGCCCGCGCCCAGCGCAGACGCACCGTTCCCGCTCCGGCGAAAACCGGCAAGGGAAATTTCATCGAAGATTTCATGGTGGGATTCGAGGGGGGGACCGGACGTTGGAAACCTTGGGCGTACGAACCGCCGGATCCCCATAACCCGGTTCGTCGCGCCGCAAGGTCTCGTCAGGTCAAGGACTTCCGACCGTGCGCGCCATGGCCCGTCAGGACCAAGCATGTTGACGCGCACCCTTCCCAGGGCGGGAAGGAGACTACTCCCCTCAAGACAGTGTGGGAATGTTCGCCGCTTTCGCCGTCCAAGTCAACCGGAAAGCGACTGGAGGAACGGCTGAACCTGCATGGCGGCATGGGGCAGGCTCCACCCCTGCCGCCGGGCCAGGGCCGCCAGATCGTCGTGTTCCAGTCGCGGCGAGCCCCCCGCCAGCACCACCCGCAGGGCACCCCAGGGGGTCTCCACGGTGCGCCGCTCCCGATGCAGGGCCAATCGCTCCATCCGCTCCAGTCGCACCCCCAGGGTCGTGGTATGGGCCAGGATCAGCCGGGCCAGGGGCTCCGCCCGCTCCTCCGAGGCCACCACTTCCAGCCGCACCGCCGGGCGCCCTTTTTTCATGGTCAGGGGAATCAGGGCCACGTCCAGCGCCCCCGCCTGGAACAGCACCTCCCACAAGGGGCCGTACCACTCGGGGTTCATGTCATCCACGTGGGTGGAAAGCACCGCCACTCGCTCCCGGTCGATGCCCTCCTCCACCGCCCGGGGAACGACGCCCCGCTTTTCCTCGGCCAGGATGCGCAGGGCGTTGGCCCGATCCGCCAGCTCCCGCCGCCCCAAGCCCACGCCGACCCGGTCGATGCGCTCCAGGGTCATGACCCCGAAGGCGGAGACTGTGTTCACCAGAATCGCCGCCCCGGTGGGGGTGGCCAACTCCCCCTCCCCCGCCGCCGACAGGATCGGAACCCCAAAACGGCGCAAAATTTCCGCCGTCGCCGGGGCGGGAACCGGCATCACCCCGTGGTCGCAACGGACCACCCCGGACCCCACCGCCAACGCCGAGGCCGTCGCCTCCTCGACCCCCAGCCGCCACAACGCCCAGGCCGCGCCGCAAATATCCACCAGGGCGTCCACCGCCCCCACCTCGTGAAAATGAACCTCCTCCGGGGCGAGGCCATGCACCGCCCCTTCCGCCTCCGCCAGGGTGCGAAACATGGCCCCGGCCCGATCCCGCGCCAGTGGCGGAAAACCCGCCCCGTCGATCCGCTCCAGGATCTCCGGCAGACGGCGATGGGCGTGTTCGTGGGGAAAGGCCACGGTCAGCCGCAACCCGCTCATCCCGCCGCGCTGCTCCCGTTGCGTCTCCAGGCTCCAGGGGGGGAGGTTCAAGCCCGCCAGAGCCCGGATCAGCTCCTCCCGCTCCACCCCCAGGTCGAGGCAGGCGGCCAGAAACATGTCGCCGGCGATGCCGGAAGAGAGATCCAGGTGAAGTTTATGCAAAATGGCGCCGCTCATCGGCCGACTCCTCCCCTTCCGGATCGCACAAAGGAACCTTGCCCTCCGCCCCGGGGATCTCCCGCACCAGCCGGGGAATCAGATAGCCTGGGGCGCTCCGCCGCCAGTGGCGCATCAAGCCCAGCGCCCGCTGGTCGCTGACGGCGAAATGGGCCGCCCCCGCCACCGGATCCAATTGATGCAGATAATAGGGCGTCACCTGGGCGGCCATCAGCCGTTCGGAAAGTTCGGCCAGGACCGCCGCGTCATCGTTGACCCCCGCCAGCAACACCGACTGATTGAACAGACGCACTCCCGCCCCGGCCAATCGCCCCAGGGCCGCCACCGCCTCGCCGTCCAACTCCCGGGGATGATTGACGTGGACCACCATCACCGGCTGCAACCGGCTGGCCCCCAGCCACGCCGTCAAGGTCGGCGTCACCCGCTCGGGGACCGCCACCGCCATGCGGGTGTGGATCCGCAACCGCCGCACCTGGGGCATCGCCTCCACCCGTTGGGTCAGGGCGGCGAGAAAGGCGTCGTCCCGCATCAGCGGATCGCCGCCGGAATAGATCACCTCCCGCAGTTCGCCGTCGCCCCGCAACAGCTCCAGCGCCGGAGTCCACTCCGCCAGCCCCCGGGGGGCGCTCTCCCCCCGGTCGTGGCGGCGAAAACAGTAGCGGCAATGGATGGGGCAGGCCCGGCTCACCAGCAGCAACGCCCGCCCCCGATACTTGCGCAGCACCCCGGGAACCGGCGAAACCGATGCTTCGTCCAGCGGATCGGAGGAATACCCCGCCACCTCGCGAAACTCCTCGGGGGAGAGCGCCACCTGCCGCAACAACGGGTCACGGGGATCCGCCCAGTCGATGCGTCGGGCGAAGGAAGGCGGAATACGTTGGGGAAAAGTGTCGTTCATGGAATCTTCATCATAGCCGCGACGGCGGCTGAAGCGCAAAAAAAAAGCCCTGCCACATCCTGTGACAGGGCGCCCCAACTGGGGTCAGGGAAGAGGATCGTCGCGGAACTCAGATAATCGTGGTCCGCAAAACCTTGCCGGGCCGGAACCGGGGAATCTTGTATTCGGGGATATTGATGGACTCTCCGGTGCGGGGGTTGCGCCCCACCCGTGCGGCCCGTTGCACAATTTCAAAGGCACCAAACCCCACCAGACTCACCCGCTCGCCCCGGGTCAAAGCCTTCTCGATGGCCTCGAAGGTGGTGGAGACCACTTGATTGGCCAAGTTTTCCGACATGCCCGAACGACGGGCCACCCGTTGCGCCAACTCCGACTTGTTCATGCTCGAAATCCCTCCTTGTTTGAATCCCGCCGCCTGACTGACTTGTTTCAAGAAGATCTCCCCCTCCTCATATCCCACCTCGACCCGCGGCCTCTCCCCGTCTTTACCGGGGCGATGGTTCCCTAGCCGCCCTGGACCGTCTCCTCTTGCCTTTCACCATTGCAAGCGCCGTGCAACTTTTTGTAGAAAATGTAATTTATTGATATTGAAGGATTTGCCATTCACACCCGCCCAATCCCCAGACTCCACATGTAAACTTTATTTCCATACGATTTCACAAATCCTTGCCCATCCTTCTCGTCATGAGATAAAAATTGATTGATTTATCGTGATATAACCCTATATGTAAACTATGTTTACTAGTAGCAACAATCGTTGACGATCGGATCCCCCGATGGCTTCCCTCGCCTTCTCCACCTCCCCCGACCGGCTTTCGGAGATCAAATCCCGCCTGGAACAGGCGCGGCGGGCCCTGCCGTTGGACGACTACGACGGCTTGCTGCGCTTCTTCGTGAAAATCCTCCCCGCCGCGCTGGAGGCGGAGCGCTGCAGCCTGTTCATCTATAGTCCGGCGGCGGGCAAGATCTGGCTCAAATTCGGCACGGGGGTGGAGGAGAAGGGGATCGAGGCCCCGTTGGAGGGGAGCGTGGTGGGTCGGGTGGTCGCCACCGGCCAGGGGACCATCGAAAACGATTTGCAGCGGCGCACCGGATTTCACAGCCGGGTGGACTCCCAGACCGGGTTCGTCACCCGCAACCTGATCTGCATGCCGATCAAAAGCCTGACCACCGGCGCGGTCTCGGGGGCGATTCAGGCCTTGAACAAAAAGGCGGGCCGCTCCTTCGGCGAGACCGACATGGCGCTGCTCGACGAGGCGGGGGGACTGCTCGCCTCGGCCATCGAAAACGTCCATCTGCGGCAAGAGATGGTGGAACTCTCCAGCCGGATGCACGGAGAGTTCGAACGTCTGCGCACCACCATCGGCGGACGCCCCTCCCCCATCGCCGTCAGCCAGTCCATGCGCGAGGCGCTGACCCTGGCCCGCATGGTCAGCGGTTCCCCGGTCAACGTGGTGATCTTCGGCGAGAACGGCACGGGCAAGGAGGTCATCGCCCGCATGATCCACGACCCCGCCGGACGGGATGGACGGGGCGACCGCTCCTTTGTCGCGGTCAACTGCGCCGCCACGCCGGAAACCCTCATCGAAAGCGAATTTTTCGGCTACGAAAAAGGGGCCTTCACCGGGGCCGATGCGCCCCGCAAGGGAAAGTTCGAGGAAGCGGAGGGGGGAACCCTGTTTCTTGACGAAGTGGGGGAGATGCCCCTGTCGATTCAGCCCAAATTTTTGCGGGCGATTCAGGAGCGGGAGGGATGCCGCCTGGGCGGGAATACGGTCCGCCCCTATCGCTTTCGCCTGGTCAGCGCCACCAACGTGGATTTGCGGGAGCGCATCCGCACCCACCAGTTCCGGGAGGATCTGTTTTACCGGCTCTATTCGGTGGAGATTAAAATTCCGCCGCTGCGGGAGCGGCGGGAGGACATCCTCCCCCTCGCCGCCGCCTTTCTCGACGAAACCCGAACCCGCTTCGGCAAGTGGATCGAGGGACTCACCCCCGACGTGGTGGAGATGTTTGAAAATTACGCTTGGCCCGGCAACGTGCGGCAGTTGCGCCAGGAGATCGAACGGCTGGTGGCCCTCACCCCCGAAGGCGGCGCCCCCGCCCTCTCGGCCTGTTCCGAGGAGTTGCGCCTCTCCCGCGCCGCCGCCCCCCGCCCCGCCTCCGACCAGGGGACCATGCCCCAGCAGGTGATGGCCCTGGAACGCCGCCTGATTCTCCACGCCCTGGGCAAACACCACGGCAACAAGGTGAAAACCGCCGCCCAGTTGGGCATCACCCGCCAGGGACTGCACAAAATGATGGCCCGACTGGGCCTCCGGGACCATCACGACGCCTGACTAGGGGGGGCCGAGTCTCAAGGAAGAGCCGCCGCCCCCAGCCGAAGGGCCTCAACGGGCCAGGATGGGAATCACCGGGCGGGGCGGGGAGGTGGGGGCGGGTTCCTCGCCGGAAAGGGTTTGCAGGGCGTCGAGAAAGGCCTGGTGGGCCATCTCGGCGCGACGATGATTCAGCCCCAGGGCCTGTTGCAGCTCTTCCAGGGTCACGTCGGGATCCGCCGGAATCAAGGCGCTGAAAAAGGCGTTGTCCCGTTGATCCACGGTGGGCAAGAGCAGCATCACCACCAGATCGCTCTCCCACGGCCCGGGAGAGATGGCGATTTTGAGGGCCTGCCCGGCGGAATAAACCAGCCAACCGTTCAACTCTTCCTTGTCCATGGCGCGTTCCTCCCGAAGAATGGAGCGATGCGCCCCCCTGGGCGCGTGGATGGGATCCTCCCGCCCAAGGGCTCCTCTTGTCAACAGGCCCCTCATTCATGAATATCATCTTTTTCGCCCTGATCCTCCTCGCCTTCGTCGCCACGGCCTGGCGTCAGCTCGTCTGGATCGCCCCCGCCGAGGGGGGCCCCGGCCCCATGCAGCAGCTCACCACCGCCATGATCGACAGCGCGGGGGGCTCCGTCACCCTCGCCCTGGGGCTGGTGGGGGTGATGACCTTCTTTCTCGGACTGATGAAGGTGGCGGAAAAGGGGGGGCTGCTCACCGTCCTGGCCAAGCTCATCCGCCCCCTGATGGTTCGCCTTTTTCCCGAGGTTCCCCCGGATCACCCGGCCATGGGGGCGATGATCCTCAACATTTCGGCCAACGCCCTGGGGCTGGGCAACGCCGCCACCCCCTTCGGCATCCGGGCCATGCAGGAGTTGGACAAGCTCAACCCCTACAAGGGGGTCGCCACCAACGCCATGGCGCTGTTCCTGGCCATCAACACCTCCAGCGTCACCTTGCTGCCCACCGGCGTGATCGCCTTGCGGGCGGCCTACGGCTCCCAGAATCCCGCCGCCATTCTGCCCACCACGTTGTTCGCCACCATCTGCTCCACCGCCGCGGCCATCCTCACCGCCCTCTATCTGCAACGACGCACCCCCTTCACCCCCCTGGAGG
>JADGAP010000122.1 GCA_015231965.1 Magnetococcales bacterium
CAGTGTTCCCGGCGGCGAAAAGTGGCGTCTCTCCCCCGGCGGGGCGCGGCAGGGGTGGGATTGGGTGCCGGTGAAAAATCCCGGCCAATACACCGCCACAGTGTTTCGCCGCTTCGCCAAGGATCTGGGGATGGAACTGCCGATTCCCGCCCCGCGCCAGGCCCCGGCCGACGCCGCCAACCTGGTGGAACACCACAGCCCCTTCCTCTCTACCCTGGTGGACAAGGCCCTGGAGTTCAGCAACAACCTCTGGACCGAGTTGATCGGCATGACCGCCGCCAGCCGCGCCGCAGGGGGGCCCCTCACCAGCGCCCAGGCGGGGGAGGGGCTCTCCCGCTGGTACGCCCAGAACCTGCCCAACATCGACTGGAACGGCTTCCATCTGGCCAACAGCAGCGGCTTGGCCTCCGCCAGCCGCTCCACCCCCGCCCAGATGGTGGAAATCTTGAAGTTCGGCGAACGCACCGAGGTGGGAGAAAAGATGTATCTGTCGCTGTTGCCCATCTCCGGCTGGAAAGGGACTTTGCACAACAAGCTGAACAGCCCCTCCACGGCGTTGCGGGTATGGGCCAAGACCGGCACCATCAATTATGGCAAGGCGCTGGCGGGCTATCTTTTCTCCGCCAACGGGCGCCGACTGGCCTTCGCCGCCTTCGTCTCCGACATCGACAAACGGCGTCAATTCGATCAGGCCCGGCTGATGCATGGTTCAGGGGGGATGACCACCGGCTGGAACGGTCGGGCGGGCGGCTTGATCTACGCCCTGGTGGAAAACTGGATCCGTCGGGAATAGCCCCGTTGCAACGCCTCATGGGGGAGGGATGACATCATGGCGCTGCTGCGATGCGGAGAGTGCGGACGGGCGGTTTCGGACCGGGCGGCGTTTTGTCCCGCCTGTGGTTGGCCGCTGCGGGAGGTTCTCCAGTCGCTGGAGGGCCAAGGGGTTCGCGTCACCTTGCGGTTCAATCCCTTGGCGCGCACCGGCTGGTTTGGATGGATGGTGGGATTGGCCATCATGGCCGTGGGTTGGGTTTTGTTGGAACGTCCCGATTTGCTGGACGACCACTTCGCTGTTTTGGGCAAGAGCTACCGACTGGAACCCCTGGGATTTTTCCTCGCCGGGGCGCTGTTGTGGGTGCGGGGGGTATGGCGCGGCTTTTTCTGGGGCTGCACTGGGTGCGGCGGGGCCTTGGGCGGGCGCAAGCGGGAACGCTGCCCCTTTTGTCACCGTCGGGTGGAACACGGCCCGGCCGACGCTTGAGGGCGGCGGCCCCGCGGGGACTTCACGGAGGCATCGCATCCCATGGCCACGCCGCGTTTGTTCGTGGACGGACCCCTGACCGGGAGCTCCCATCGCCTGCCCCAGGAGTCGGCCCACTACCTTACCCGGGTGTTGCGGTTGCGCCCCGGGGCCGAAGTCACCCTGTTCGACGGCAGGGGCGGGGAGTGGCTTTGTCGCCTGCTGACGGCGGACAAACACGTCGATGTGGAATCGGTGGAGTGGCGTCCCGGGGTGCCGGAGCCGCTTTTTCCCGTGGTGCTGGTACAAGGCTTGGCCAAGGCCCAGGCCATGGAGTGGGTGGTGCAAAAAGGGGTGGAGTTGGGCATGACCGCTCTCCTCCCCCTGGTGACCAGCCGCAGCGTTCCCCGACCTCGCGGCGACCACGAGGGGAACCTTCGTTGGGAACGCATCGCCCGGGAGGCGGCGGAACAGTGCGGTCGGACCGTGGTTCCCCGCATTCATCCCCCGGTGGGCTGGGAGGCGTTGGCGGGGCTGTTGCCGCCGGGCAAACGATGGCTTTTTTGGGAAGAGGCGCGGAACGCGGCGGGATGGAGCGGGTGGGGCGGTCCGCTGGCCGAGGAGGGGGTGAGTCTGTTGGTGGGGCCGGAAGGGGGATTGTCGGCCTCGGAGGTGGTCCAGGCGCAAGCCCTGGGCTTTGAAAAGGTGGGACTCGGCCCCCGCATCCTGCGCACCGAAACGGCGGCCCTGGCCGCCCTGGCCGCCCTGCAAAGTCGTTGGGGGGAGAGAACCCCGGCGGGGTGAGTTCGCCTCTCCTCTTCACACCGGTCAGTTCGCCGGTTGAGCCAAGGCCTCCTTCAACAAGGCGGCGATATTTTGGGTAATGCGCCGCGCCCCGGCTTCGTCTGGATGATTGAAATCATATTTGTCATCCTTCCACCCGGATTCAAAGACGGGATTGTCCTGGGCAATCAGTTGAACCTCGGGAAAACGGCTCTGCACCAGTAGGCTCAATTGCGACTGCAGGCTCTTCACCACCAGTCCGGCGGAGGGATGCTCCATCAACCCCCGATGCACCGGGGCGGCGCCGTAATAGACCCGGATGTGGTGGTCGTGACACAGCGCCACCAGGCGTTCCATCCACTCGAAAATGTGCTCCTCAAAGGTAAAAAGCGCTTGTCGGCTCTTGCCGTGATGTTTTTCGAAGCGTTCCACCATCTCTTCCTCCGAGGTGGGCGGTCCCGTCTCGATCCGTTCGGTGGGCGAGCGCAGGGGGAGTTCATCGTTGAGCGCCTCCACGATGTTGTCGCGCATCCGATAGGAGGGAAGGCGCATGGCCGCGACCCGCATCAAATCCTCGGCGTGACGCACCGACAGCATGGTCAGCAAAAAGGCCTTTTGCCACGTTCTGGCGTGGGACCAGGCACCCATCTCCCGCAACCGCTTGGGCCACAAATAGTGGGAGGCTTCCATCAGGGAGGGCTGGGCCATGAAGGCGTAATGCGGCACGGAAAAACGACGGTTGTAGGTGGGAAAGGTGTGCCAGAAAACCACGGCGGAGGGGGGCGGAAAACGCTCCAAATAAAGACGCAGCATGGAGTAGTCGCCCAAGGCGTGATAAACCGCCCCGGTGCCCAGATTGAGCCCCTTGAGACCGGAAACCCGGGCGAACTCCTCCTCGTTGATGGAGGCCATCACCGTGGAGTCGCCGAGAAAGAGGACGTCGGCGGGCGGACCCTGCATGGTTTTGACCCGCTGGGCGACCTGCATCCAGACGTTGCCCATGGCTCGTCCCGATCGGGATTTCATCTGGGCGATGTTTTCCACATTCCACATCATGGCGGATTCCACCGCCAGCAGGGCGCACCCCGCCAGCAGCGCCCATCCCAGGGCATGTTTCCAGGTCGAGCGCGGGGCGGGGGAGTCGATCATGAGCGCCTGCCCTTAAAAGCGGAAGTAGATGAATTCACGGTCGGCATCCAGACCCAGGAAGACGATGCCGTAAAAACAGGCGACGGCGGCGGCCAGTCGCCACCTCGGGGACATTTCCAGACCGTGGAGAGAGGGTTCGGCGACGACGACGGGGGGCTGGGTCATGCGGGCGGAAATGACCCACGACGCCAGCACCGGCGCGGCGTTGAGCAACAGAAAGGCCGCTGTTCGGGGGGCGTCTGGACCCCACGCGCCGGAGGTCAGCATGGCCAGCCAATGGTGGAACGCGGCGGCGTCGCCGGCGCGAAAGAGGGCCCAGCCGAAGCAGACCAGATGAAAGGTGACGATCCCCCCCAACAGCCGTTTCCATCCCGCCTGGGGAAGCTCCTTGAGGGGGCCGAGGATCATTCGCTCCGCCCCCAGGATCAGGCCGTGGAACACCCCCCAGGCGAGGAACAGCAGGGTGGGGCCGTGCCACAATCCTCCCAGGGCCATGGTGAGCAGCAGGTTGCGGAAGGTTTTCAGCCGTCCGCCCCGCCCCCCGCCCAACGAAATGTACAGATAATCCCGCAGCCAGGTGGAGAGGGAGATGTGCCAGCGTCGCCAAAAATCCTGCATGGAATAGGCGAAGTAGGGTCGCAGGAAGTTGATGCGCAGCTTGATGCCGAAGAGTCGGGCGGAACCCCGGGCGATATCGGTGTATCCGGAGAAATCGCCGTAGATTTGCAGCGCGAAGGCGTAGACCCCGGCCAGGGCCAGGCCGGAATCCAGCGGGGCCTGGGGGGAAAAGGCGCGCTCCACCAGGGGGGCGAGGTTGTCGGCGATGACGATCTTTTTGAACAGCCCCCACAAGATCAGTTGGATTCCCGCCAGCCAATCTTCCGCTGTGACGTGAAAACGGGCCGCCAGTTGGGGCAGCAGGTGGGCCGTCCGTTCGATGGGGCCGGCGATGAGTTGGGGAAAGAACGAGACGAAGACGGCGAAGGTGAGAAAATTTTTCTCCGGCGGAATTTCACCGCGATAGACGTCGAGAATATAGGAAAGGGACTGAAACGTATAAAAGCTGATGCCTGCGGGCAGCACGATCTGCACGACCGCCGCGTCCAGATGAATCCCCATTCCCTGGGCCAGCAACACCACGTTTTCGACAAAAAAGTTGCGATATTTGAAATAGCCCAACATGCCCAGGTTGACGCAAAGACTGACCCCGAGCCATCGTTTTTTCGCCCCCGGGGAGGCCGCTTGTCCCAAGCCCATCCCCACCAGATAGTCGCACACCGTGGAGATGAGCAGCAGCGCGAAAAACTCCCCCCCCATGGCGGCGTAGAAAAGCCAGTTGGCCGCCAGCAGCGCCGTGTTGCGCGCCCCGAGGCGATGGCGCAGCAGATGGGCGACGAACAAAATGGCGGCCAGAAACAGATAATAGCCATACGAGTTGAAGAACAACAATTTGTCCCGCAACGACTCGATGATGCGATCATAAATGGCATCCACCATGGAGCGGGTGGTTTGCCATTGGGTGAGGTTGGCGGTGGCTTCATAGACCGTCATCGCCCCGCCCAGGTACTCCACCCCGGCGGACCCGGAGACGTTCTTGACCATGAGAACGCCGAGGATGAACTGGGCGTCGGCCCACTCTTTTTTCCACTCGGGCTTGTCCTGAATGACCTCGGTCCAGTGGGTCAAGACGTTCAGGGCGGATTTCCAGTCGTTCAAGCGTTGGGCGATGTCGAAGGCGCGCTTGACCTGAACGCTGGCGTCGGACAACCGGTCCAGGCGGATGGCCAACTTGGCCGAGGCGGTGGCGTATTCCAGGGCGTGGGACCACTGTTGTGCCGCGTCCAGCCACTGTTCCAACTGGGTCAGGGCGGTCAGGACGACAGGTTCGGGAGGCCATTCCATGGCCAGGTTGCAGGCGGTTTGCAACACGTAGATGGCGGCGGGACGACGCCCCGTCTGCTCCAGATAACGGGAGACGTTGATCATCTCCGTCATGGCTTCGACCCGGCGACCGTTTTCCTCGCGCAAGGTGAATAGTTTGACGAACCGATCGAGGGCTTCCGGCAGGCGGTTTTCGTTCAATCGCGCCGCCGCCTCGTTGGCCAACTGGGCCATTTGCCGGGCGGCATCCGGGGGTTGGGTTTCGCCGGGGGCGGCGGAAGGGGCGTCGGGAGGGGAGGGGAGGGCGTCGGCCCGGGCTGCGGGGAGCGGCGCGCCGCACCAGAGGATTGCCAGGATCGTCAAGACAAGGCGCAAGGGCGTTTGAACGCACACGCCGGTCATCCATCGGGGAGAATAGGGCATCACATCGACTCGCCGTGAGCGACGATTCAGGGATCGAAATCCGCGGATCGTGAGGACATTCCAAGAGGGCGGAATTATAACGCAAGAAAAAGGGAGACCACGGAAAAATTCCGTGGGTCGAGGGAGCGTCCCCCGCCGCCGCATGTCTCGGATCAGGCCTCTTCCGGGGGGAGCGTCGAATCGGGGGAGGCTTTCAGCAGGGAGGCCATCTGCCCGGCGGGCATGGGGCGGGCGTAGTAGTAGCCCTGGATCAAATCCACCGACAATCCTCGGAAGAAGGAGACCTCCTCCGCCTCCTCCAAGCCTTCCACCACCACTTCCATGCCCAGATGTTCCGCCAGGGTCAACACCGACCAGCAGAGACTGGCCCCGTAGGGGCTTCGGGCGCCTTGGGTGGCGTATTCCCGGGGCAGTTTGAGGCCGTTCAAGGGCAGCATGCGGAGGTAGGAGAAGAACGAGTAGTCCGAACCGAAATGGTCCAGGGTCATGCGCACCCCCAGATCGCGGAGGCGGGTCATGGTTTGAAGGGAGGTGTCCAGGTTGCGGATGAGATAGCTTTCGTCGAGTTCCAACTCCAAATGTTGGGGGGGGAATTCGGTCTGCTGCAAAATGGCGGCGACGACTTGGGGAAAATCCGGGCGGACGAACTGCCGACCGGAGACGTTGACCGAGAGTCTGGGCAGCGTCGCCCCCTGATTCCGCCACGTCACCACTTGCTGGCAGGCGGTGCGCAGCACCCACTCGCCCAGGGGGATGATGAGACCGCTCTCCTCGGCCACCGCCAGAAACTCGGAAGGTTCCCGAAGCGGGGCGTTGTCCTCCTCCCGCCAGCGGAGCAGGGCTTCCACCCCGCCGAGGGTGCCGGTGGTCGGGTTGATCTGGGGTTGGTAGTGGATTTCAAAGCGGCCTTCCTCCATGGACTGGATCAACCGTTGCTCCAGTCGCAGGCGGGCGCGCAAATCCCGATCCATTTCGGCGGAAAAGAGGAAAAAGCGATGGCCGCCCTGCTGTTTGGCGAAATAGGCGGCGGCGTCGGCCTTGCGGGTCAGGTCGTCCGGGGCCCCCGCGTCGTTGGGGAAAAAGGCCACCCCAAGGCTGCACGTCACGTGAACCTCTTGTCCCCGCAGGGTGAATGGGGCGGCGATGGACGCCACGATTTTTTCCGCCACCCCCACCGTGTCCCGCCAGTCGTGCTGATTTTCCAGAATCACGGCGAACTCGTCGCTTCCCAAGCGGGCCACCAGATCGCTCTCCCGCAGGCAGCCTTGCACCCGCTCCCCCACCTGTTGCAACAGGTGATCCCCCGCCGGATGGCCCAGGGTGTCGTTGACCGCCTTGAAGCGGTCCAGGTCGAGCCGCATCAGGGCCAGTTTCCCCCCCCTGCGACGGGCGTTTTTCACCGACCGTTCCAGGACTGCGGTGAATTGATGGCGATTGGCCAGGCCGGTCAACACGTCGTGGTTGACCAAATGGTCCAACCGCGCTTCCTGCTCCTTGTGGGCCGAGATATCGGACATGATGCCCAGGTAATGGACCCCTCCCCGAGGGGTGGTGATGGCTCGGATCTCCACCCGCGCGGGAAAAATCCGCCCATCCTTGTGGCGGTTCCAGATCTCCCCCCGCCATCCCGCCGTGGCTTCGATGGTTTTCCAGATCTCCCGATAGAACAGGGGGTCGTGGCGGTCCGAACGGTAGAGGCGGGGATTGTTTCCCACCATCTCCTGGTTGGAAAAGCCGGTGAGGGTGGACATGGCGGGATTGGCCTGTAAAATCCGTCCCGAACCGTCGGTCAACAGGAACCCTTCCGGAGCGTATTGAAAGATCGCCTGGGACAACTGGGCTTCTTGTTCCTTCTGATGGCGGTCGGTGATGTCCCGGACTGCTACCATCAGGTAGGCCATTCCATCCACCGGGTGGAGGGTCAGGACGGCTTCCCGCGCGAGGAGGGCCCCCTCGTGGCGACGGGGGGGGAGATCCCGCGTCACTCTGTCCTGGGTGCGAATCTCTTGCCGCACCGCTTCCCAATCGCCTTCCGGTCCTTCGTGAAACAACTCGGCGGGCGAGGCCAGGCGCGGGAGGGCGGCGTCCCACCCCATCAGGCGTCGCGCCGCTGGGTTGGCGTAGGGAATCTCGCCCGTCGGGGTGAGCCAAAACAGGCCCTCCGCCGCTTGCTCCACCGTGGTTTGAAAAAGCTGCAACTCCCTTTCCGCTTCCCGGCGCTGGGCCATCTCTTCCAGCAGCATCAGGGCTTTTTGCTGGACGCCCTGTTCCATCAGCCGCAGGGATTGATCCTGGGTCTCCCGACGATGACGCCACTTGGCGCGCATTTCGGCGAATATCCGGGTCAAGACGGCGATCTCCCCCAACGCCTGTTGCGGCAGGGGAACCTCGACATCGTCCTGGGCGAAGGCTGCCATCGCTGTCTCCAACTGATGGAGGGGCTCCAGCGCCAGCCGCCGCAGTTGGAGCCAAAACCCCCACGCCGCCCCTGCGAACAGCACCCCGCCAAACCCCAGGATGGCGATGCTGGCGCGCAAGGCGTGATCGTGTTGGGCGGCTCGCGCGGTCACTTCCGCCCGCTCCCGGGCGACCATGCCGACCACCTCCGCTTGCATTTGTTCCTGCGCATTTTCCAGGGCGTTGACCCGTTGCAGGATGTACTCCATCGATTCCTCGTTGGAAAAACCGACCAGGATATTGTGCAACGCCTCCAACCGCTGACGCATCGCCGCCGTTTCCCCCGCCTTTTCGGGAAAAAAGTCGCGGGTCAGATTTTCCCAGTCGTTCAACCTCGACGCGATGCTCCGCCACGCCGCCTCGGACTCGTTTTGGCGCTGCTCCAGGGCGGCGTTCAGGGTAGCGGGGGCGGGCACCTTCTTGGGGGCGGCTTGCTCGCGCAAGACCAGGAGCAGATGGCGTTCGTTGTGCGTCGCCACCGCCCGTTGCAGGGCGGCGTTCAACTCCAGCATGACCTGCATGGTGGGAATGGAGCCTGCCCGAAGCAGGTGAAACGCCTCCACCATGCGGTGGGCACCGTTCCACGTCACCACAAGGCCAACCAGCATCACGCCGAGCACCCCCAGCAACAACCACGCGATGCGATTTCTCAGGCTCATGCCGCCCTCGTCCAACTTCTTATTAGTCATGCCAAATTTGCACATGGCCAGCTAAAGAATTGACGCTCGTCATTCCCGCTTTCGCGGGAATGACGTTTTCGTGGTTGAGGAGTGGGTTGCATAACCCAGGCGCTGCTTGACGCCATGTACAATTTTTAAATGGAATAGCGATAACGGCGCTCTCAGGGGCGATGGATGGTAACTTCAGGGGGGTGGTTCCGCCGTGGGGGCGTTTCGACTCGATCCATCCTTATTCGGAGGATCCATTCTCAGTTTGAGGGTTCCCAAATCCGGACTTTTGGGTGCCAAAAAAATACCAGGCCGTTAAATTGACCATTGATCTATGTCGATCCCTTCGAGAAGGCCTTCCAAGGGGGCGGGGCAGCTTTTGAAGGCGGAGCTCCTGGAAGGAGGCGTCACCCTCTTTCCAGGAGCTCCGCCATGAACCTCCAGGGAGGCGACCCTCTCCCCAGGATCCTTCCCCATTGGATCACTTTTCTCGCCCAATCGCCACCCAATAATGAGTCCCCCGCAAGAAGTCAAAAACCTACCATGGAGCGGCATGGGGGCCATCGCGAAAGCCGTCTGTTGCCAGCTCGGTCGAGATAAGGTTGGCCACTTTTTTCGGGGGACGCTTTCATGATCACGGCCATCCGAATATTTGCAACACCGACCCGGGCGGTCAGTTCCCCAGCGCCGCCTTTGTCGAGGCTGTGGAAGACGGTGGCACCAGAAAGAGCATGGATGGGCGGGGACGTTGCCACGACAACATTTTCTTCGAACGACTCTGGCGCTGCGGTGAATCGTTGCGAGTTCCATGTCACCCCTGCATCCGGTAACATATGGACGGGAAGGTGGCGACAGATCGCTTCGCTTCAACCTGAGGGCGGTTCCCCGACGCCGGTCCATTTCCCGTGCGCTCTCGGTGGAAGCCATTCGGGGTGCGAGGCGAAGCAACGGGTTTTGTGAGAGATCAGGGGCGGGGTCTCCATTTTTTTGCGCGACCTCGCTGTCGCCACCTTCCTGTATTCTCTATTCATCCTCCGGGGTGGCGCACCACCCCGCCATGTCCGTTAGGGGAACCATTCAAGGGAGTTTGGATCATGGGGGATGAACCCTACGCCATTATTTTGGCCGGGGGCGGCGGAACGCGGTTGTGGCCCTACTCCCGCAGTTTGTTGCCCAAGCAGTTGTTGCGTTTCGGCGGCGCGGGGACGCTGTTGCAGGAGACGGCCCGGCGGCTGATGGGGGTGGCGGCCCCGGAGCGCATCCTCACCGTCACTGGGCGGGATCATCGCTTCGAGGTGGCGGGGCAACTGCACGCCCTGGACCCCGGACTGGCCCCCGGGGTGCTGGTGGAGCCGATGGGGCGCAACACCCTGCCCGCCGTCGCCTGGGCCGCGGCCCGCATCGCCGCGCGGGATCCGGGGGCTGTGGCGGGCATGTTTCCCTCCGACCATCAAATCACCCATGAACCGGCCTTTCACGAGGCCTTCGTCCGGGCGGTGGGGCTGGCTCGCCAGGGGATGCTGGTCACCTTCGGCATTCCGCCGGACGCCCCGGAGACCGGGTTCGGCTACATCCGCCGGGGGGAGGCGTTGCCGGGGGGCGGCGGCCATCGGGTGGCGCGCTTTGTGGAAAAACCCGACCTCGACGCCGCCCGGGAGTATCTGGCGACGGGGGAGTATTGTTGGAACAGCGGCATGTTCGTGTTCGCCGTGGGAACCTTGCTTGAGGCGCTGGCCCGATTCGAGCCGGAAATCGCGGCGGCGGCGGCTCGGCTGGCGGCGGAGGAAGATCCAGAGGAAATTTATCCCGCCCTTCCCTCCCAATCCATCGACTATGGCATCCTGGAGCGGGCGGACAACGTGGCCGTGGTGACGGCGGACGGTTTGGGGTGGTCGGATTTGGGCAGTTGGGAGGCGGTCTGGCGGCAGGGAAGCAAGGACGAGGCGGGCAATCTGTTGGCTGGGGAGGTTTTCGCCCGGGAGTGCGGCGACAGCCTGCTCATGTCCTCCCATCGTTTTCTCGCGGCCATCGGGGTGCGGGATCTGGCGGTAGTGGCCACCGACGACGCGGTGCTGGTCTGCCCCCGGGATCGCTCCCAGGAGGTCAAGCAGGTGGTGGACCACCTGAAAAGCCGGGGCAGCGCCTTGGCGGTGCTGCACAGCACGGTGCAGCGGCCGTGGGGCAGCTACACCGTGTTGGAGGAGGGGCCGGGCTACAAGATCAAGCGCATCATGGTCAAGCCGGGGGCGCGGTTGAGCCTGCAAATGCATCATCATCGTTCGGAACACTGGGTGGTGGTGGCGGGAACCGCCCGGGTGATCAACGGCGACGAGGAGATCCATCTGGCGGAGAACGAGTCCACCTACATCCCCAAGGCGCGGCGCCACCGCCTGGAAAATCCCGGGATGATCCCCCTGCAGATCATCGAGGTGCAGAGCGGCCCCTATTTGGGCGAGGACGACATCGTCCGTTTCGAGGATGGCTACGGGCGGGTGTGAACCCCCGCCGGGCGGACGATCGCGGGGGGAACGAAAGGGAGGCGTTTTCGGTCTATTTCAAGAAAACGGGGGTGAATATGGGCTCAAGGGGCGAGCCGTCCACCCGAATAGGATCACAGAGTCGTTCCATCTAAAATGGGCGCACCCTTGAATTTGGGGGAGCGAGGAACTCCTTCCAAAAATAGATCGTCATTCCCGCGAAAGCGGGAATCCAGGAAAG
>JADGAP010000123.1 GCA_015231965.1 Magnetococcales bacterium
CCCCTGCCCCTGCCGGAACCCCTGATGGAGTCGGTGCGCCTGGTCCATCGCACCCGTGACGACCGTCTGGCCCGTTTACGCCGGGGTGAAAGTTTCCCCCTCCTCTCCCTCTCCGACCGCAAGGCGTGGCTGGAGGAGTTTCACCCCGACCACCGCCTGGAGGAGAAGCGCAAACTGCGCATCGGGCCCTCCCGAGGACAAGCGGTTCCCCGGGAGCTGGCCGATCTGCTGGAGGCGTGGCCCCGCCGCTCGGTGTTGCAACTGCTGGAACGGGAGCCCAATCCCGTCCCCACCCTGTTCACCGACGTGCTGGTGATCGGCGGCGGTGGGGCCGGAAGCGCCGCCGCCATCGCCGCCGCCGAGGCCGGGGCCAGCGTTCTCATCGCCACCAAACTGCGCCATGCCGACTCCAACACGGTGATGGCCGAGGGGGGGATCCAGGTCGCCGATCAGGAGTGTGACTCCCCCGCCCAGCACTATCTCGACGCCCTGGGGGGCGGTCACTTCACCAACGATCCCGACCTGGTGGAAACCCTGGTGCGGGACGGCCCCCAGGTATTGCGCTGGCTGGAAGAGCTGGGCATGCTCTTCGACAAATATCTCACCGGGCGCATGAAGGTGACCATGGGGGGCGGGGCCTCCCGGCGTCGCATCCACTGCGCCGGCGACGTCACCGGCCTGGAGATGATGCGGGTGATCCGGGATCGGGTGGAGAGCCTGCCCAACATTTCGGTGCTCAACTTTCACCCGGCGGTGGAGCTGCTCACCGACGATCGGGGCCGGGCGGTGGGCGCCGTGCTGGAGCGGCTGGTCAAGGGCGGACGGCCCAGCGCCCCGCCGCTGATCGTCCAGGCCAAGGCGGTGATCCTGGCCACCGGCGGCTTCGGCAGACTCCACTTGCAGCAGTTCCCCACCTCCAACCACTACGGGGCCACCGCCGACGGGTTGGTGATGGCCTATCGGGCGGGGCTGCCGTTGCGGGATCTGGAGTCCAGCCAATACCACCCCACCGGCATCGCCTGGCCGGAACAAAAGGTGGGGCTGCTGCTCACGGAAAAATTTCGCGGCATGGGGGCGCAAATTCTCAATCGTCACGGCGATGAGTTCATCCACGGCCTGGAACCCCGGGATGTCACCACCGCCGCCATCATCCGCGAATGCTCGGAATACGACAACGGCGTCCCCACCCCCTCGGGTCACGTCGGGGTCTGGCTGGACATCCCCTTCATCGACCTGATCCACGGTCGGGGGACCATCGAACGGGAGTTCCCCGGACGGTTCCAGGAGTTCATCCGCCACGGCATCGACATTCGGGAGTGGCCGGTGTTGGCCTATCCCACCCTCCATTATCAAAATGGCGGCGTGGTCTTCAACCCCGAGGGGGGCTCCGACATGCCGGGGTTTTTCGCCGCCGGCGAAGTCACCGGCGGGGTCCACGGCCGCAACCGCCTGATGGGCAACGCCCTGTTGGAAATTCTGGTCTTCGGACTGCGGGCGGGGCGCTCCGCCGCCGCCTTCGCCGCCCAGCGGGGCGCGGGGGGAACCCCGGGACTCTCCCACCTGGACGCCTACCTGGAAGAGTTGGAACAGGCCGGCGTCGGCACCCAACGCAGCGCCCCCCTGCTGCTGCCGGGCTACGGCGCGGCACCCCCGGTGTGATTCCACATGAATATGAGCGACTTTAATGCTTCATGCACCTTCACAAGAACGACCTGGTGCCGTGATTTTTAGGGCGGCATCCATGTATCATGTCGGACTCGAACCCCATCCGTCCGGGAGGGAAACCAGGGCCGGGGCGTGCAACCCATAAAAAAGATGAGAACCAAGACGGGGATGAACTAAAGGAGGCGAAGGAGGCCCATGAATATTCACGAGTATCAAGCCAAGCAACTCTTGGCCCGATTCGGGGTCAACGTGCCGCGAGGCGGCGTGGCTTTCACCCCGGCGGAGGCGGAAACCGCCGCCCGGGAGTTGGGCGGCGACGTCTTCGTGGTCAAGGCCCAGGTCCACGCCGGAGGACGAGGCAAGGCCGGCGGCGTCAAGGTGGCCCGCTCGGTGGACGAAGTCCGGGAACTGGCCAACCAGATGCTGGGCATGACCATCGTCACCAAGCAGACCGGGGCCAAGGGCAAGCTGGTGCGCCGGGTCTACGTCGAGGAGGGGTGCAAAATCGCCCGGGAACTCTACCTGGGCATGGTCATCGACCGGGCCAACGGCCGGGTGACGCTGATGGCCTCCACCGAAGGCGGCATGGAAATCGAGGAGGTGGCCGCCCGCTCCCCCGAGAAAATTCTCAAGGAGGCGGTGGATCCGGCGGTGGGCCTCCAGGCCTACCAGTGCCGCAAGTTGGCCTTCGGGTTGGGGCTGGAAGGCAAGCAGGTCAACAAGGCGGTGGTCTTCATGACCGGGCTGTACAACGCCTTCGTGCAGTGCGACGCCTCCCTGGCCGAGATCAACCCTCTGGTGGTCACCGGCGAGGGCGACCTGCTGGCCCTCGACGCCAAAATGAACTTCGACAGCAACGCCCTCTACCGTCACAAGGATCTCGTGCAACTGCGCGACTTCGACGAAGAGGACGCCAAGGAGGTGGAAGCCTCCAAGCACGACCTGAACTACATCACCCTGGATGGGGCCATCGGCTGCATGGTCAACGGCGCGGGCCTGGCCATGGCCACCATGGATATCATCAAGCTCAAGGGCAGCAGCCCGGCCAACTTCCTCGACGTGGGCGGCGGCGCCACCGCCGAGCGGGTCACGGCGGCCTTCAAGCTCATCCTCTCCGACGCCAACGTCAAGGGGGTGATGGTCAACATTTTCGGCGGCATCATGCGTTGCGACGTCATCGCCGAGGGGATCGTGGCCGCCGCCAAGGAGGTCCATCTCCACGTGCCGCTGGTGGTGCGCCTGGAAGGAACCAACGTGGCCCTGGGCAAAAAAATCCTGGCCGAATCCGGCCTGCCCATCATCGCCGCCGACGATCTGAACGACGCCGCCGAAAAGGCCGTCGCCGCCATTGGGGGAGGTTGAAACCGTGAGCATTCTCGTTGACCAGAACACCCGCGTCATCTGCCAGGGTTTTACCGGAGAGAACGGAACCTTCCACTCCCAACAAGCCATCGCCTACGGCACCAAGATGGTGGGCGGCGTCACCCCCGGCAAGGGCGGGGGCAAGCATCTTGACCTGCCGGTGTTCAACACCGTGGCCGACGCGGTCAAGGAGACCGGGGCCGACGCCTCGGTGATCTACGTCCCCGCCGCCTTCGCCGCCGACGCCATCCTGGAGGCCGCCGACGCCGGGGTGCGCATCGTGGTCTGCATCACCGAGGGCATTCCGGTGCTGGACATGGTCAAGGTGAAGCGCTTCCTCGCCGACAAGCCGGGAACCCGCCTCATCGGCCCCAACTGCCCCGGCATCATTACCCCCGGCGGCTGCAAGATCGGCATCATGCCCGGTCACATCCACCTGCCGGGCAGGGTGGGCGTGGTCTCCCGCTCCGGCACCCTGACCTACGAGGCGGTGGCCCAAACCACCGCCACCGGACTGGGCCAAAGCACCTGCGTCGGCCTGGGCGGCGACCCCATCAACGGCACCAACTTCATCGACTGCCTCAAGCTCTTCAATCAAGACCCCCAGACCGAGGCGGTGGTGATGATCGGCGAAATCGGCGGCACGGCGGAAGAAGAGGCCTCCGCCTGGATCAAGCAAAACATGACCAAACCGGTGATCGGCTTCATCGCCGGGGCCACCGCCCCCAAGGGCAAACGCATGGGCCACGCCGGAGCCATCATCTCCGGCGGCAAGGGTACGGCGGAGGAGAAATTCGCCGCCATGGAAGCGGCGGGCGTTCATATCGCCCGTTCGCCCGCCGATATCGGCAAGGTCGCCAAGGCGGCCTTGGGCGGTTGATCTCAAGCGACGTCCGGCTCCGTATCCGACAGAAGCGGAGCCGAACGTCGCGATCTCTTTTAAATTGAAGGACGAAGGGGAACAGGAATGGCCAAGAAAGATCTGATTCTTCGGCTCGGCGGCGAGGGGGGGGAAGGCGTCATCTCCACCGGTGATTTCATCACCTCCGCCTGCGCCAAGGCGGGTTTGGAGGTCTACACCTTTAAAACCTTTCCGGCGGAGGTCAAGGGCGGCTACGCCATGTATCAGGTGCGCACCAGCCCGGATCGCATCTACAACCAGGGCGATACCTTCGACGTGCTGTGCGCCTTCAATGGCGAGGCCTTTGAAGTCAACAAGCACTTGCTCAAGCCCGGCACCGCGGTGGTTTACGACTATCCTGGCGGCGACTTCGAGCCCGGCGAGCTGCCGGAAGGGGTCTTCGGTTACGCCATTCCCATGACCAAAACCGCCAAGGACATGAAGTCCCTGCGCTCCAAGAACATGGTGGCCTTGGGCGCGCTGTCGGCGATCTTCAACATCAGCGAAGAGTCCCTGAAAAAGGTTCTGACGAAGAAATTCCAGAAGAAGGGCGAGGAGATCCTCAACTTCAATCTGGCGGCCTTCGACAAGGGCAAGGAGTTGGGGCTGCAACACCAGAAGACCGACCCCTGGCGGGTGGCGGATCCCCAAGGGGAGAAGGACGTCATCATCATCTCGGGCAACGAGGCGGTGGGCATGGGGGCGCTGTTGGGCGGGCTGGAATTTTTCGCCGCCTATCCTATCACCCCGGCCACCGAGGTGGCCAAGTACGTCGCCACCCACATCCCCAAGCTGGGCGGCACGCTGTTCCAGGCGGAAGATGAAATCGCCTCCATCTCCATGGTGGTCGGCGGCTCCTACGCTGGCAAGCGCTCCATGACCTCCACCTCCGGCCCCGGCCTGTCGTTGATGTCGGAGATGCTGGGCATGGCCTCCATGTCCGAAACCCCGGTGATGGTGGTGGACGTGCAGCGGGGCGGTCCCGCCACCGGCCTGCCCACCAAGCACGAACAGTCGGACCTCTTCCTGGCGATTCACGGAACCCACGGCGACGCCCCTCGGGTGGTGTTGTCGGTGGAGGACGTGAAAGACTGCATCGACATGGCGGTGGACGCCCTCAACATTGCCGATGAGCTGCAAGTCCCGGTGATCCTGCTCTCCGACGGCTCCCTGGCCTTCTCCACCCAGACGGTGCCCGCGCCCAAGCCGGAAAATTACACCATCGTTCGCCGCAAGGAGTGGGATGGCCAAGGGACGTATCAGCGCTATGCCATGACCGAGGACTTGGTCTCCCCCATGTGCGCCCCCGGCACGCCCAACGGCATGCACATGGCCACTGGCCTGGAGCACAGCGAAAGCGGTGCCCCCAAGTACTCCCCCGACAACCACGAGATGATGCAGCGCAAGCGCTTCGGCAAGATCAAGAACGTGGTCAACACCTACAAGCCCACCGAAATTGACGGCGAGGGGGAGGCCGATCTGGGCATCATCGCCTGGGGCAGCACCATCGGCGTGGTGCGGGAGGCCATCGGTCGACTGCGGGAAGAGGGATACAAGGTCAAGGGGTTCTATCCCAAGCTGATGTGGCCCATGCCCACCGAGCAGTACGAAGCCTTCGCCAAGACCTGCAAGAAAATTCTGCTGCCCGAAGTCAACTTCCAGGGGCAGTTGGCCCACTTCGTTCGGGCCGAGACCACCATTCGTCCCATTTCCTACACCATCTGCGGCGGGTTCCCCTTTAATCCCGTGCAGATTGTCGCCAAGGCCAAGGAGGTGATCTGATGTCCGGCGCCGCCGCTCTTCATCAAGTGCAAATGGAACCCAAGGAGTACAAGTCCGAGGTTTCCGTGGTCTGGTGCCCGGGTTGCGGACACCACGGCATTCTCAACGGGTTGTATCGCGCCCTCGCGGAAGCGGGGATCGACCCCACCAAGCTGGTCAACATCTCGGGCATCGGCTGCTCCTCCCGCACCCCCTACTTCATCAAGTCCTACAAGATGCACACCCTGCACGGTCGCGCCGGGGCCGTGGCGACGGGGGTGCAGATGGCTCGGCCCGACCTGGCGGTGGTGGTCACCGGCGGCGACGGCGACGGTTTCGCCATCGGCGGCGGTCACATGCCCCACATGGCCCGGAAAAATGTCAACATGACCTACGTGCTGTTCGACAACGGCATCTACGGTCTGACCAAGGGCCAATACTCCCCCACCTCCCGGCCCGAGATGAAGGGGTACACCACCCCCTACGGCGGTCCGGAAGATCCCATGAATCCCTTGATGTACATGCTGACCTACGGCGCCACCTACGTCGCCCAGGCCTTCGCCGGCAAGCCCAAGCTCTGCGCCGAGTTGATCAAGGGAGCGTTGGAGCACAAGGGGTTCGCCTACGTCAACATTTTCTCCCAGTGCCCCTCGTTCAACTATCTGGACACGGTGGAGTTCTACCGGGATTTGGTGTTCGAAATCCCGGCGGACCACGATCCCACCGACATGACCAAGGCCATCGCTCTGGCCCGCCGTCCCAACGGCAAGGCCCCCATCGGCCTGTTGTACACCGAGAACAAGCCGACACTGGATGAACGGGTGGCCGAGTTCGTCACCCGGGTGGGCGGCGGTCCCGACTACGACATCAACAAAATCATCAACCTCTCTCGTCCCTGAGTTTCGGGAAGGGCGCGAGCGCACGGAGGGACGCATGGGGGATCGATACAGCGACCGGGACGTACTGATGGCCGAGCGGGGCCATCAGGGCAGCCTGAAGGGGGTTGATCTCACCTTTTGCGATCTCTCCGGCATCGACCTTTCCGGCTTGGATCTGTCGGGGATGAGCATCTCCGGCGGATCCTTGCGGGGGGCCAATCTGGAGGGGGCCGACCTCTCCGACCTGTTTGCCATGAACGCCGATTTCAGCCAAGCCCGCTGCAAGGGGGCCAAGATGTCCCGGGCCTTCTTGCAGCGGGTGAAGCTCCACGGTGCCGACCTCACCGGCGTCGACCTCCACGGCTCCAGCCTGTTGATCTGCGAGTTGGACAACGTGAGCTTGCAACGGGCCGACCTCACCGGGGCCCAAATCCTGGAAAGCCAACTGCATAACGTCGATTTTTCCGGGGCACTGTTGCCCCGCGCGGTCCTCCGCGACACCGAAGTGGACGGTGCCCGCTTCATCGGCTGCGACCTGCGAGGAACCGACCTGCGCAAGGCCAACATCACCCACGCCGAATTTCGCGAAGTCCTCACCGAAGGGGCCATCTATTACGGCAAGGCCCCCTGGGACGGCGCCGACTCCCAGGAGAAAGTCGTTTCCGAACCCAACGATCTCTTCGACGGTGAGTAGAGAATTCCACCCAGCCCGCGGACAGGACGCCCTTTTAGGTCCCTCCTCGGACGATCCTGCGGCCATGGCTGGGACGCCCGTCGAGGACCGCCGCCCTCCCCCTTTTCCGATTCCCCGTCATCAATCCATGGATGCCACGGCCCCACATGTCAAACAGTTGCGCTTCGCCTGCTCCCGTCGCTCCATGCTGGAGGTGGAGCGGATCCTGGCCCGTTTTCTGGAGCGTCATCTCGCCGAGATGGATGAATCCGCCTGTCTGGAGCTGATGCGGCTGCTGGATGAGACCGACGCCGATATTCTGGATTGGATCTGGCGTCTCCAACCGGTCCCGGAGCGAATCCCGGCCTCGCTCCTGCTGCGGCTGAGCGACTGTCGCGCCGCGGAGGCGATTCTCCCTCAAAAACATTGATCACGCCCATAGACTTTCTCTGGGGATGTGAATTAATTACATGATTTGCGGACCCTATTCTGATAGACTGCCTGGGTTGATCAGGGGTTTTTGATTTTTCCCTGGAAAACCACTGCGTTCCCCCTGGCGCGAGAGGCCTGTGGGGCATGGGGAGGGGGTGTGCATGGCTCCACCCGATCCTCCCCCACCGACGCAAGGAAGTCGACATGGAGCGGACGCCACCCCCCGCTCCATTTTCCTTGGTCGTTACCGCTCTCCCCGATCATGGAATCGCTTGCATGGTAGCGATTGTTCACACGCGCCCCGACGGGTCGAAAAGGAAGGAGTGAGCCGATGAAGGTGATTTTGCTGGGACCGCCCGGCGCCGGAAAAGGAACCCAGGCCCGTCAACTGGCGGAAAAATATGGCATTCCCCAATTATCCACGGGGGACATGCTGCGTGCGGCCCTGAAAGCCGGCACCGAAGTGGGGCTGAAGGCCAAGGCCGCCATGGAAGCCGGGGCTCTGGTTCCCGACGAGGTGGTGGTAGGCATCATCGCCGACCGCATCCAGGAGGCGGACTGCCAAAAGGGATTTATCCTCGATGGCTTTCCTCGCACCGTGCCCCAGGCCCAGGAATTGGATAAGATGCTGGCGGGTCGCGGCATGGCCATCGATCACGTCATCGACATCGCCTGCGACGCCGAGGCCCTGGTGGCCCGCATCACCGGTCGCTCTACCTGCTCCAAGTGCGGCGAGGGCTACCACGCCCAACACAAAAAGCCCGCGCAAGCCGGTATCTGCGACAAGTGCGGCGGCACCCTCACCCAGCGCGCCGACGACAACGAAGAGACCGTGCGCAATCGCCTGACCGTCTACGAGGCCCAAACCGCGCCGGTCATCGGATTCTACCGCCCCGGCGGGGTCTTCAAAGAAGTGGACGGCATGGCGGACATGGGGGCGGTGTTCAAGGCCCTGTGCGCCATTTTGGGTTAAGTCGCTCCAATCCCACCCCAGGGGGGCGTCTGGCGGGGTCTGACGCCCTCCCTGGTCGATTGCAAACGGCTGTCGGAGCCGGTCGAATCTTCCGACATGGGAATGGACCGCCGCGTTTTGGGGTGCCATGAAAGGATCGGCGAAGGGGTTCGCCGTCTCCGCGACATGGGCTCCGTTATCCATGGGCGCGTCGGGAAACTCCCGGAAACATCGTATCGGGCGGGCGCGGATTCACGAAAAAGCGGGGGAAGGAAAGGGACAGGGGCATGCAGAATTTGTCGATGACAGGATTGATGTTGGCCATCGCCTGCGGCGTGGTGGCCGTGGTTTACGGTTGGATCTCACGGCAGTGGGTTCTCGGGCTGCCCGCCGGTACGGCGCGGATGCAGGAGATCGCCGCCGCCATCGAGGAAGGCGCCCGGGCCTACATGAAGCGTCAGTACACCACCATCGCCATGGTGGGCGCGGTTTTGGTGGTGGTGCTGGCCGCGGCGCTGGACATCCCCACCGCCATCGGGTTCGTGGTGGGCGCCCTCCTCTCCGGCCTCACCGGCTTCATTGGCATGGGCATCTCGGTCAAGGCCAACGTGCGCACCGCCGAAGCCGCCAAGCACGGCCTCAACGCCGCGCTCCAGGTGGCTTTCCGGGGCGGCGCCATCACCGGCATGCTGGTGGTGGGGTTGGGTCTGCTGGGCGTGGCCCTCATGTTCCTGGCCCTGGTCAAGTTCGGCGACCACAGCGGGACCATGCAGCACATGCTCAAGCCGTTGGTGGGCGTGGCCTTTGGCGGCTCCCTCATCTCCATCTTCGCCCGTCTGGGCGGCGGCATCTTCACCAAAGGCGCGGACGTGGGTGCCGACCTGGTGGGTAAAGTCGAAGCCGGCATCCCCGAGGACGACCCCCGCAACCCCGCCGTCATCGCCGACAACGTGGGCGACAACGTGGGCGACTGCGCTGGCATGGCCGCCGACCTCTTTGAAACCTACGCCGTGACCGTCATCGCCGCCATGTTGCTGGGGGCGCTGTTGCTCCCCAACTTCGGCAACGCCGTGGTCTATCCGCTGGTGCTGGGCGGCGTCTCCATCCTCACCTCCATCGTCGGCGTTTATGCGGTCAAGGCCAAGGAGGGGCAGAAGATCATGTCCGCCCTGTATCGGGGCGTCATCGTCTCCGGGGCCATCTCCGCCATTGCCTTCTACCCCATCACCGCCTGGTTGATGGCCGATAACGGCACCTACACCATCAACGCCATCTACCTCTCGGCCCTCATCGGCTTGGCCCTCACCGCCGCCATGGTGATGATCACCGAGTACTACACCGGCACCGACTTCAAACCGGTCAAGGACATCGCCGCCGCCTCCCAAACCGGCCACGGCACCAATGTCATCGCCGGTCTCGGCGTCTCCATGAAGGCCACCGCCGCCCCCGTCATCGCCGTCTGCCTGAGCATCCTGGCGGCCCATCAGTTGGCCGGGCTCTTCGGCATCGCCGTCGCCGCCACCGCCATGCTCTCCATGACCGGCGTCATCGTCGCCCTCGACGCCTACGGCCCCATCACCGACAACGCCGGCGGCATCGCCGAAATGGCCGAACTGCCTCCGGAAATCCGCAACATCACCGATCCCCTGGATGCCGTCGGCAACACCACCAAGGCCGTGACCAAGGGTTACGCCATCGGCTCCGCCGGTCTGGCCGCCCTGGTCCTCTTCGCCGACTACACCCATGAACTGGATCTCTTCGTCCAGAACATGCACTTCGATCTTTCCGACCACATGGTCATCGTCGGCCTCTTCCTCGGCGGTCTGCTGCCTTACCTCTTCGGTGCCATGGGCATGGAAGCCGTGGGTCGCGCCGCGGGCAGCGTGGTCATCGAAGTGCGTCGCCAGTTCCGCGAAATCCCCGGCATCATGGAAGGCACCGCCAAGCCCGACTACTCCCGGGCCGTGGACATGTTGACCAAAGCCGCCATCAAGGAGATGATCATCCCCTCCTTGCTGCCCGTCATGGCCCCTGTGCTGGTCGGCTTCCTCCTCGGGCCCAAGGCCCTGGGCGGCGTTCTGATGGGCACCATCATCACCGGCATCTTTGTCGCCATCTCCATGACCACCGGTGGCGGTGCCTGGGATAACGCCAAAAAGTACATCGAGGAAGGACACTTCGGCGGCAAGGGTTCCGACGCCCACAAGGCGGCGGTCACCGGCGACACCGTCGGCGACCCCTACAAGGACACCGCCGGTCCCGCCGTCAACCCGATGATCAAGATCACCAACATCGTGGCCCTGCTCATCGTCTCCCTCATCGTCTGACGCGGTAAAAAACGCCCGGTTCCTCCCCGAACCGGGCGTTTCCTTTTCTTTCTCGATCAGAATCCGTTAATATTCGATTAACCTGATAACCATAAAAAAGACCGGCCCACCGGTCATTTCCCCCCACAGTCTGGAACAGCCCAAAAGGAGACATGGCCCATGCCGAGCTTTGTGATGAGCGAGAAGTGCGACGGGTGCAAGGGACAAGACAAG
>JADGAP010000124.1 GCA_015231965.1 Magnetococcales bacterium
AGTCGGAAGCGGTGGAAGAGTCGGAAGCGGCGGAAGAGTCGGAAGCGGCGGAAGATTTGGAAGAGTCGGAAACGGCGGAAGAGTTGGAAGCGGCGGAAGAGGTCGGGATGGAAGGGGCGACCGCCGAAGCGGAAGAGCCTGTTTCTCCCGAAACCGGGTCGCTGGAGGAAGAGAGCCCCCTGGATGCCGCCACATTGACCGGGGAGGATGAAGAGTCCGGTCTTCCTTCGGAGGAGCCGTTGTTGAGCGATGCGGACGCCTCGCTGGTCTCCGAACTGTTGGCCGAGGAGGAAGGGGAGGAGGGCGCTCCACCGGATTTTCGCGATATCGAGTCGTCGATGACGGAGGAAGAGGCCACCCTGGTGGCCCAATGGTTGGCCGAGGAGGAAGAGAGCCCCGCCTCGGGGGATGAGAGCGAGGCGGACGACGGGGACGGGCGCGCCGTTGATGTTGACGAGGAGGAAGCCGCCGCCATGCTCTCCGAAATGATGGCGGAAGAGACCTCGGAGGAGGAGGCTCCCGAGCGTGGGGCGGTCGACGACGCGGAGGAGGAGAGCGCGGACGACGGGGCGTCGGATTTAGCCCTCGCCCTGGCAGAGGATGTGAAGGCCGACGACTCCCCGGCGGAGGAGGTCGAGTTCGCCGAGGGGGACGAGGCGTTGTCGTCGAAGGAGGCGATGGCACCGGGAACTTTGGCGGAGGATCCGGGTCTTTCCCTGGAAGGGGGCGATGAGTGGGGGGCGGAAGAGCCCTCCCCGGCTCCCCTGGGGGACGCCGGGGAGGACGAGGCGTCCGGATGCGCGATGTCCCGGGCGGCGGAGGGGGGGATGGGGAATTCGGAGTTGGTTCAGGCGGAGGCCCGCAGTTCGGGACAAGGCGGCAGCGGAGTTGGCCTGTTCTCCTCGGGTCAAACTGTCGAGTCCCGGAAAGCCGAGGAACCGATCGTGGTGACGGCGGAGATGCTGCGCGACTGCTGCTCGGCGGAAATGGAGTTCGCCACCCGCATGGTGGTGAACGATTTGGTGAACGACCTGTTGCCCGGCGTGTTGGAGCGGATGATTCGGGGAGAGTTGGATCGGATCCGGCGCGGCGGATGAGCGGTTCCGACGACGGGACGGCGCGGCGCGGGGGGAGGATTCTCTCCCAGGCTTGGCCGTTCGTCCTGTTGGGACTGGCGGGGATGGGGTTGCGCTGGTTCTGGCTGCAACCGCCGTGGAACACCGACGACGTGTCGTATTGGTTGCTGGCCGTGGGGCAGGGAGGCGGGGGGGAGGGTGCCCACGTCCTCCGGCTGCCCCTGTTGGCGTTGGTTCACGGGTGGGTGGCGCTGGTCGGGTCCAACGCCGTCGCCTTTTATCTCGCGGTTTACACCATTCCCCTGCTCTCCTTTGGGGCGGTGGTACTCTTTGCCCGAACCTTTTTGGATCGTTCCGCCGCGCTGCTGGTCGCCCTGTGGTGGGCCTCCGGCTTCAATGCCCTTCAAGTGGAGACCCGGCTGTTGCCCGATGGGCTGGGGACCGCTTTCGCTCTGCTGGGGTTGACCGCCCTGGCCCGGGCCGCGGGTTGGCCTCCGGTTCGAGCCGGCGAGGCCGGATCAGAAAATATAACTAATCATTCCCCCGCCCCCTGGATCCACCCCGACCGGTTGGCCTTTCTGGCCGGTCTGGCGATGTGGGCGGCGGTTTCCATTCGCACCTCCTTTGCCTTCCACGTTTTGGCGGGTCTGGGAATTTTGGCGTCGGTTCGCGGGGAGCGGCGCTGGCGGGCGGCGGGGCTGGCCTTGGCCGGGGGTGTGGCGGGGCTGGCCGTGGAAATGACCTTGGATTTTCTCCGGCTGGGGGATGTGTGGGCTCGTTATCGCACCTTGCTGGGCTATGGCGGCAGGGTGGCCTCCGATCCCTGGTTTTTCGGGGTGAACTCCCCGCTGGATCTGATCCTGCGCTACCCTCGAACCCTCCATTACACCCAGTCGGGGGAGTTGTGGCTGCATGGGGCGGGGATGGGGGGGGCGTTGCTCTGGTGGTTTCAGCGTCGTCAGCCGGGGCGATGGGCGCTGCTGGCGGGGTTGGGCTTGACTTACGGATTCCTGGCCCTGGCGGTGGTGCGGTTGAACCCCCTGGTTCCCCTGATGCGGGCCGCGCCCCGTTATTACCTCACGGTGGAGCCGTTTTTTCTGCTGGCGGCGGCCTCTCTTGCCGTGTGGCTCTGGCGTTGGCCTCGCGTCGCGCCGACCTTCGTCCGGCGGGCTCGACTGGTCGGGCTGGGGCCGGTGATGGCGGGGGTGCTGGTGATGGTCCCGGTGGGACTGAATCTGGGGGCGGCGTCGCGGACCCCGGAGGCGGCCCGCAACGGCAACGACGCTTATCTCGCCGGTCCCCGGGTGATGGCCGAGCATCACCAGGCCACGGGCCATCCGGCGGTGGTGTATTCAGGAAAAACCTCCCTGCGGGTGTTGGAGATGTTCCTGCCCGCAACGGCGGGGTGGGCCATGCGCCCCCTGGTCCACACCCCCGACGGGTCAGGCTATTTGTGGTACGACTGGCGCAAGATGTCCTACAACGCCTGGGTGTGGCGGGGGACTCACCCGTCGCCGGAGGAGCAGGGCGTGGTGGAGCGCCATCCGGTGTTGTGGCGGCACATCACCCCCTGGCGGGGGGTGGGGTATGTCACCGACCTTTTTCTCCCCGGCGCAACGCCCATTCAGCGGGAGAGTCGGGCGGCGGCGGATCTCCCCGGCGCCGACGACCTCCCCCCGGGGGGGAGTCTGCGGCGGGGCGGCGGGGTGCCCCTGCCCGGGGGATGGCTGGTTCAGGCGATCTTTTCCCTGGCGGCCCGGGACGACGGGCGCGGGCCGGCCCTCGCGACGCTGGATGTTTCGCTGACCGGGCGGCGGGGTGATCGATTCGTGGAGCAGCCCCTGGGTCGGGTGGTGGCGGATGGAACTTCCCGGGAGTGGCGCTTGTGGACCTGGCTGCCGGAGGAGATGACGGATTGGTCCCTCCAATGGGTCCATCGGGAGGGGAAGGGGGCGCGGCTGGAGGGGGCGTCGTTGCGCCTGCTGGCGCGGCATGAGCGGGACGTCTTGCGGCAACGGGGCGGGGCGTGGTAGCTCCGACGGAATTTATTCCTGTTGTTTTCTATTCGCCGCAGCGATCACCAGGCGTTTCGCCGAGGGAAAAGGTTACAGCAGTTTGACAAAGGCACCGGTGATGACCACGGCGGCGGCGATCATCCCTCCCAAGCGGATGGTCAGGCGAAGTTCCATGGATTCCATTTTGGCTTCCAACCGGCTGATGTCGGCCTTGGTCGCCAATTCCGCTTCCCCCTGGGCCTCCCGGAAGGCCTTGGCCACGGCTTCGGCCTGGGATTCCGGCATCCCAGAATCTCGGAGGGTTCGAGTAAACTTCAGCGTGTCAAACGTGATGGCGGTCGTCATCATCTCTCTCCTGAGAATGGATGTTACCGCCATTGCTCATCGGTCTCAATAAAAAAACAGGGCATTCATGGCGCTTTTGTTTCGTCAATGTGGCTTGGAGAATTCGGTGTGGGGGGGGCGTCTCAAAAACCGCTTTCGCGAATCGCCAGCCCGGCCAGTCTTTCCCCCAGTCGTCCCAACAGGCTTACCCCCCGTCCCTGGAGAAACACCGTCCCCCGCAGGGCGAAGGGGGGCGGGGGGGCGTCGGGATCCGCCGCGAAACTTACCCGGTAGACCGCCGAGCGCAGTCGCAGCCGGCCATCGGCGACGGCGTCCACGGCCAGCGGTCCGCCGTGGAGCGAGGCCAACAACGGCTCCTCCAACCAGCGGGGGGCGGTGGTTTCGATGCGCTCCACCTGGCAAGGCAGTGGCTCCCCCTCGCCCCCCTCCCGTTGAAAATATCCCGCGCTCTCCTCCAGCCGGTTGGCGTCCTCCTCGGCGACGTAGCCGGTGATGCGCACCCCCTTCTCCCCCAGCAGATGGATCAGCGTCTCCTTGGGAGTCACCCAGCGGCCCGGCTCCAACCCCTCGGCCAGTTGGCGGACGCGACCCGCCTGGGGGGCGACCAAGGTGAGTCGGGCGATGCGCCCCCGCAACCCTTCCGCCTCGGCCCGGGCCTTGGCCAACTCCTCCAGGGCCACCTTGCCGTCGCGCAGCGCCCGGGGATCCGACGCCTGACGCCGCAACTCCTCCTCCAACGCCGCCTGCCGCCGCTCGGCCTGTTGCAACTCGAACAGCAGCTGGGGGGCCTCCAAGGTCAGCAATGGCACCCCCGCGACGACCCACTCCCCCGGGCGGACCCTCACCTGGACCACCCGGGCGGGGGCGGGGGCGTGGAGTCGCTGCTCCCCCGCCGCTTCCAGCACCGCCGGCAGGGTCAGGCGATCCTGCCAGGGGAGGAGCATCCCTCCCGCCAACCCGGCCAGCAGAATCGCCACCGTCGCCAGTCGCGCCGGATGGGCGAGGATGCGTTCCCGCTCCCGCAGCCAGAGCCCCGCTTCCCGCCCCAGGGGGAGCAGCACGAAGCCGACGATCTCCACGCCGAAGAGCGCCACCCCCAGCGCCTTGAAGAAAACGTGGTAGACCAGCAGCGCCAGTCCGGCGTAGAGCATCAAGCGGTAAACCCCCACGCCTACGGCGTAGGCGATGAGCCAGCGGCGGCGGCCCGGGGCGAGGCCCGGTTCGGGGGAGGGGTCGTCCCAGCCCCAGAGCAGGCGACGCAGCCCATGCCGGGCCAGGGCGGCGGCCCGTTCCTGGAGATTGGGAAACTCCAGCCCGTCGGCCAGCAGGTGATAACCGTCAAAGCGGGCGAAGGGGTTGAGGTTGATGACCAGGGTCGAGATCCACCCGGCGGCGGCGAGAAAAAAACAGAAGGCCCGGGCCGGTCCATCGGGCAGCAGATGCCAAAGCAGCGTGGCCAGGACGGCGGCGATCCACTCCGCCAACACCCCCGCCCCGCCGATGAACAACCGCTCCCGGCGGCGGGTGAGCCGCCACGCCTCACTGGTATCGGTGTACAAAACCGGCCAGAGGGCCATCAGGGCCACCCCCATGGTGGGAACCCGCAGCCCGAAATGGTGGGCGGTCAGGGCGTGTCCCAACTCGTGGGCGATCTTCACCGCCGCCAGCCCCAGCGCCAGCCAGGGGGCGCTCTCCCAACCGTTGAATCCGTTGAAGGTGTGGGTAAACTCCTCCCATCGTCGCAGGGTGAGGTGGAGGGCCAGCAGGGTCAGCAGCGCCAGCAGCCATCCGGCGGCGGGGGTGAACAGGGGGGCGGCGAGGGGATGGAGGGCCTTGAGCAACGGATCGGGATGCAGCAGGGGAATGCGGAGGAAGAGATAGCTGGACCACCCTCGCCGCCAAGAGGATTCGGGTTGGCGTGCGGCGGCGCGCAACAGGCGGCGCACCCCCCCGTGGAGCGGCGAAAGTAGCCGGTTTTGCGCGAGAAACAGGGCCAGGCTCTCCACCTCTTGCGGCGAGATCTCCAGCAACGTCTCCTCCCGCACCCGGGCGGCGACGGATTCCGCCGTTCCCCCCCGCCAGCGGGCGAGTATTTCAAACTCCAGCCGACCGATGCGGAAAAACCGGTGGCGCACCGGATCGAAAAGGGTCCAGGTGGGAGCCCCGTCCCCATCGGGGGGGCCGGGGAGGAGCCGCGTCTCCTCCCGCAACGGCGGCAGCGGCGGCGGCTCGGCCTCGACGGTGGGCGGGGCGGCGGGGGTGGCGGCGGAAAGAGCCGGGGCGTGGGGGAATCCGCGCATCTGGATTCACCCCGGCGGAGGGGCGGGCAGGGGGAGGCGGGCCTCCACTCGGCTGCCCCCCTCGGGACGACGGGAGATGGCGGAGATTCCGCCAAAATGCTTGGCCCGCTCTCGCATTCCTCCCAGCCCGAAGGAGTCCAGGCGGGTCAGGGCTTCGGGGGCGATGCCCACGCCGTCGTCGGTCACGCTCAAAATCACCTCGCTCTCCGTCAGCTCCAGGCGGATCTCCACCGCCGAGGCTTGGGCGTGGCGGGCGACGTTGGTCAACGCCTCCTGGCAGATGCGAAACAGGGCGGTGGCGTGGCCATCGGGCAGGATGGGTTCGGCAGAATCGGGGGCGACCCGGCAG
The DNA here is from genome assembly GCA_015231965.1 of Magnetococcales bacterium. Classification (GTDB taxonomy): domain Bacteria; phylum Pseudomonadota; class Magnetococcia; order Magnetococcales; family JADGAP01; genus JADGAP01. The sequence continues at coordinate 6,086 of JADGAP010000124.1, forward strand.
GGAATGCGGGCGTGGGTCTCCATGTCCTTGGCGAGAAATTCCAACGCCGCCAGCAGGCCGAATTGATCCAACACCTTGGGCCGCAAGGAAATGGCGATGCGGCGCACGGTGCGCACCGCCTCGTTGACCCACTGCTCCTGCATCGCCAGCCGTTGGTTGACCGCGTCGTTCCGCTCCTCGGCGGGCCAGAGGGCGAGGTCCATCTTCATCTTGGTCAACAGGCTGCCCAGTTCGTCGTGAATTTCATGGGCGATGGATTTTTTCTCCTGCTCCCGCACCTCTTCCAGATAGGCCCCCAACCGTTGCAACTCCTCCTGGGAGCGGCGCAACGCCTGGGAGGCCTCCCGCTGTTGCCAAACGCCGCCGATCACCTCGGCCACGGTGCGCAGCACCTCCCGGTCGTCCCGCTCCCAGCGCCGGGGGGATTGGGTGTCGTCGAAGCCGATGAAGCCTCGCAACTCGCCGCTGTTGGACAAGATCGGCATGCACATCAGGGCGCGGATGCCCTGGAGTTCGAAGATCTCCTTTTCGGCGGAAAACTGGGGAGGCATGTGTTGCACATCCTCCACCACAAAACCTTCCGGGGTGCGGAGGAGGGCGTTGAAATAGGGAAAATCGGCCAGATCCAGCCCCTGGAGTTGCTCGATCACCGCCGAGGTTCCCGCCGCGCACCATTCGTGGGTGTTGTCGAAGGTGCGACCATCCTCGCGCAGGCGGAACAGATAGGCCCGGTTGACCTCCACCGCCTCGCCCAGGTTTCCCAGCGCCTGGGTGAAGTCCGGTTCTCCCGACGACAAAAATTGCGCCGAAACCTGGGCCGTGGCCTTTTGCAGGCGCAGTCGTCGTTGCAGGTGGGACGCCATTTCGTCGAAGGAACCGGCCAATTCCGCCAGTTCGTTGTCCCCGCGCAGATTGATGCGATGGGAGAGATATCCCTCGCCAATCAATTTCGCCCCTCCCTGAAGTCTTCGCAAGGGGGCGGCCACCCAGCGGCGGAAGAGGGGATGCACGGCGGCCAGCAACAACGCCAGCACCCCGTAAGCCGTGATCCCCACCCCGGCGGCGCGCCACCCCGCCCGCTGCACCTCCTTCAGGCTCAAGCCGTTGAGGCGGAAGGCGATGGCGCTCAGGGCATGGGTTTCCACCATCAGTTCGGTTTGAATCCTTTGTTCCAACTCGATGGCCAGTTGCTGGCGTTCCGCACCGCCCTCCTGGAGCGCCTTGTCGGTCCGGATGCGTTGCAGCCGTTGAAACAAACCGCCGATGCGTTGCTGCTGCCGCTCCATCCGGTCGTAGAGGGATTCGTAGCCGGGATATTGCTTCAACCGGGTCAGCAACTCCGCCATATCGCCGTACTCCCCCTGCCATTGGGAGACGGCCCGGGGCTCCTGAAACACCAGATACTCATGGATGAGCAGGTTCAGTCCCGCCGTGGAATGCAAAATTCGCGACACGATGGCTTGAATATTGTTTTTAGCCTCGATGGTGCGATAGGTGATGGCCAGCAGGGTTCCCAGGGTGAGGGTGACCGCCACGATCATCACCAACAACAGGCGCAGCAGCCGGGAAATTTTCATGGGGGTGGTCTCACCGCGACGGGATGGAGGCGGGGCGCGTCCAAGGTCAATGAATGAGGGTCACGGCTTCTGGACGAACCTCTTCCAACAGGCTGGGATCCAGATACTCCCGGTAGTTGGGGTGGCTGCGGGCGGGAACCAGACGGTTGCGGATGGCCCACCGGGCGATGCTTTCCATGCGCAGCAGCAACTCCTGACCGAGAAAGACCTCGTGATGGATCTTGCGCCATTGTTGGCGCAGGAATTTTTTGTCCACCTCCTTCACCGACTCCAGCAGGGCAAGGGATTCCTGGGGGGCGGAGCGGGTCTGGTCGCTGGCCGTCATCAGGGAGCGCAGCAGCGATTTGAAAGCCTCCCGCTTTTCCCCAATGACCTTTGCCGTACTCACCAGATTGATGGTGTTGGCTGGCAAATCGGGGGCGCTGAGAATTGATATCTTGCCGGGGAGCAGTTTTTCCGCCTCGCTGGCGTAGGGATCGCGGGCGCAGAAGGCGTCGATCTCGCCTTGGCGCAGCATTTCGGGCATTTGATCGATGCGATCCACGTAGACGATCTCGACCTTGGATGCGGAAATGCCGTTCTCTGTAAGAAAATTGTGGAAAAAGAATGACATGGTGGATTCCTTGGGGACGGCGATGCGTTTCCCCACCAGGTCGGCGATGGAGGATATGCCCCGATCCTGGCGCACGGCAAGGCGGTAGAGGTCGTAATAGGTGGCGGTGGTGGCGAGAATTTGGAAGCGGACGCCCGCAAGACTGGCGAAGACCAGGGGACCCAGGCCAACGATGCCAGCGTCCACGTTGTCTTGGAGGAGGGCGTTCATCACTTGTTGTCCGAACCGGTAATATTCAAAATGGACCGGATGGGGGGGATGGTCCAGCAATCCCTTGCGCTTGGCCAGGATGGGCAGATGACCCAGGGTGGGGTTGACCCCCAGGCGCAGGTCGGCACCGGGAAGGGATTCCCCTGCCTGGAGCGCTGGCGGGCCGAACCATCCGCCGATCAGCCCAACCCACAACACCGCCAACAGCCATGGAGAAGGTTTCATTCTTTTCTCGGGAATCGGGAAGGTGAGAAAGAAAAGAATGATTGCTTAACTTGAGATTGGATTGAAGGTTATGATCTGTCTAAAAGGTGTCCTGAGAGTTTGAGGAAACATACGCATTACAAGGGCGATTGGTAAAGAAAAATCGCCTCGGGTTTCACATTCGATGGTTTGATCCCTTTTCGGGCGGAACTTTGTTGCAGTCAAGTCGCGTTTACGATAAGAGATCTAAAATCTCCCCATTTTGTGGTTTCGCGCAAGCGCGGAGGGGAGAGGACGCCCAGGGACGAACGGACGGAGCGGCGAGACCCTTTTCGCCGGAGCGAGGGAACATGGGACGATTCACCCTGTCCATTGGCAACAAGATCGTGGCGCTGGTGGGGGTGGTGTTTTTCGCCAGCCTGCTGTCCATGGTGCTTTTTTATGCGCTGCGCCAGGAGCAGACGATCTTTCATGAAAATCGGGAGCACATGGGGGAGATCACCGAAACCGTCTCCCAGGGGTTGCAGACCATCATGTTGGCCGGCTACGCCGACATCGCCCAGAATTATGCCGGACGCCTGAAAAAAATGCAGGGCTTCAAGGATTTCCGCATTTTGCGGAGCAATGGCCTGGAGGCTTTTCAGGACAACAAGACCATCGCCAACGTCAACGCCCGCATTGGTCAGGAGGAGTTTTCGCCCCGGGAGGAGGAGAAGGAGCTGCGGGTACTGGCGGCGGACGACGTGCGGCTGAAACAATTGTTGGAGACCAAGGAGAAGGTCTCCTTCAGCGAATGGGAGGGGAACGAGGAGTTTTTGACCTTTCTCACCCCCATTCCCTTGCAAAAAGCCTGCACTCGCTGCCACGGCAAGGATCAAGAGGTTCGGGGGGTGTTGAAGTTGACCGCCAGCCTGGCCTCGGTGCGGGCCAGCATCGAACAGACCCGGACCACGGCCTACCGCATGCTGGGAGTGGCCATGGTGGTGGGGATCGGCCTGGTGTGGCTGCTGATCCGCTTTTCCGTGGTGCGGCGCATCCGCCGGGTGACTCAGGCCATGGGGGCGGTGGCCCAGGGACATTTTGATGAAAAAGTTCCCGAATCGGGACGGGATGAGTTGGGGCAGATGGCGAAAAGCTTCAACGCCATGAGCGCCGAGGTGCTGCGCAGCTATGCTGGTCTGCGTCAGGAGCAGAACAAACTCACCACCATCATTCTCAGCGCCAAGGAGGCGATCATCGCCACCAACGCCGCTGGCGAGGTGGTCATCGTCAACCCGGCGGCGGAGCGGATTTTGGAAAAAAGCCGGGAGGATATCCTGTATGGCGGCTTTTTCAACGTGGTGGACGATCCGGACTATGTGAAGGCCTTCCTCGATAAAGAGGGGGTGGACATGCCGGAGACCCTGGTGTTCAAAAATCGCATCCTCAATTTTTACGCCGCCTCCATCCAGGACGAGGAGGGGCGGAACATCGGCTCGGCGGCGTTGATTCGCGACGTGACCGAGGAGAAAAAGCTGGAAGAGAAGCTCCGGGCCATGTCCTACACCGACAAGCTGACCGGACTGTTCAACCGGCGGCGCATGGAGGAGCTGCTTCACGCCGAGTTCGAGCGGGCCAGCCGCTACAGCCTCAATCTGGGGGTGTTGTTCTTCGATGTGGACCACTTCAAAAAATTCAACGACACCTATGGCCACGATATCGGCGACAAGGTGCTGGAGGTGATCGGGCGCACCGCCAAGGACCATTTCCGCAACGTGGACATGCCCTGCCGTTACGGCGGCGAGGAGTTTTGCATCATTCTGCCCAACACCGGACCCAAGGGGGCGTTCATCGCGGCGGAGCGTTTTCGTCGGCGCATGGAGCAGACCCCCGTGGCCGAAGGGGGCATCAAGGTCACGGTGAGCATCGGCATCGCCGCTTTCCCCATGGTGACGGCCCCCAACTGGGAGGCGTTCCTCAAGCTGGCCGACAACGCCCTCTACGAGGGCAAACGGGCGGGCCGCAACCGGGTGATCATGTGCGATGCGGAAAAATTCCCCGAAATGGACGAGGTGATGGCGCAAATCGCCTGATTATCCAGGGTGATGCGTCCGGGCTGCGGGGTCTCACATCGCCCCGTGGTCCGGACCGCCGCCCCCCTCCGGCGGGGTCCAGCGGATGAGCCCCGTGGGATCCTTGATATCGCAGGTTTTGCAGTGCAGGCAGTGGCTGGGGTGGAGACGCAGTCGCGCCGTATCGCCGACGGGCTCCGCCGCTATTTCATAAACCCCCGCCGGACAATAGCGGATTTGGGGATGACCAAACCGTTTCCCCTCGTCCAGCAGCCGGGGTTCGTCGTCGATGAGAAGATGGGGGGGTTGATTCTCCTCGTGACGGACGCCGCTCTCCATCAGGGGGGCGGA
>JADGAP010000125.1 GCA_015231965.1 Magnetococcales bacterium
CCGCCCCCGCCCCCTGGATTCCCGCTTTCGCGGGAATGACGTTTTCGTGGTTGGGCAGTGGGTTGCATAACCCAGGTGCCGCTTGACGATATGTGCAATCTTCAAATGGAATTGCTATAAAGGGCGTGGAAGCGTCTCGACCCGTCCCTTTTGGAGTTTTCCCCTCATGATCCTTCCGGTTGACGACGAAATCGACGCCCTGCTGCGCCAGGGGGCGGAGTGGAACGCCCAGGGTCGGGGCGACGAGGCGATGTCCTGCTATGTGCGGGCGTTGCAATGCCGTCCCAACCATCCCGAAACCTTGTTCCGGGTGGGGGAGATTCTGCTGAGGGCGCGGGATTTTTCCCGGGCGGAAGGGCTGTTGAGCTTCGCCGCCCAACAGCGCCCGACCCACGCCCCCTCCTGGCTGGCCTGGGGCGACGCCCTGCGGGGCTTGAAACGGTTCGACGAGGCGTTGGCCTGCTTTCGCCACGGGGAATCCCTGGACTCCGCGAACCGGGAGGCGAAAATCCGGGTGGGGGCGGCCCTGGGGGAGACCGGTCATCCCGAGGAGGGGTTGGAACGGCTCAACGCCCTGCTGGGCGAGGATCCCGAATGGTCGGAGATCCATCTTCCCCTGGCGGCGGCCCACGGCAAGGCCCGACGGTTGACCCTGGCCCAGGCCCATTTGCGCGCCTTTCGCCTGCTGTCGGCGTGGAGCGGTCCGGATTTTTGGGAGGACGAGGAGGATTCCGACCTCTACTTTTTTCACCGGGAGGAGGCCCTGGAGGCCGACCGGGAGCGGCGCCAAGTGCCGGTGACGGTCTTTTTGAAGGAGACCCGGCTCTGCTACTACGACGGAGAACCCCACCCGGACGATCCCCCCACGGTGATCGGCGTTCCCCTGGCGCGGCTGAGCGAAACCCTGGCAGAGAGCCCCTTGCGTTTCCCTCGCCGGGTGATCTGGCGGGGGCTTGATCGTGCGCAACTGGTGCGGGGGTTGACCGCCGCCGCCCGCATCGAGGCAGCGGCGGCGCTGCAAGAGCGACGAGCCCAGGCCCTCGCCCCGGCGTGTTACGGGGCGGTTCCCCGGTTTGTCCCGGGGGAGCCGTTGCGGGTGATGGGATTCACCTCCCGCCACACCACGGTGATGCAGTACGCCTCCCGCTCGCTGCTGCAAGCCTTCGCCCGGCTGGGCTGCCAGACCCTGCTCACCCGCGAGGAGAACGAGCGGGAGCAGTGGGCGATGCATCATCACATGGCGCGTTACGCCGCCTTCGCGCCCCACGTGATGGTGAGCATCAACCACGCCCGCCACGCCTGGCTGCCCCGGGAGACCTTTCACGTCACTTGGTGGCAGGATGAGATGGACGAGTTGACCAGCGGCGCGGCCATCCCCTGGCGGGAGCGGGATTTGGTTTATTCCCTGGACCCGGGGTTGGACCGTTGGCTGATCCAATCCGGGGCGCCCCGGGTGGAGCGTCAGGGGTTTTGCATCGACGCCGGGGTGTTTCATCCGCCGGTGCCGGGGACGGAGCGGCGGCGCAAGGTGGTGTTTGTCGGCGTGACTCACGCCCACATGGTGGAAAATCCGGCGGAAGAGGTGGTTCGGCGGCGGCTTTTGGCGCGGCTGGAGGCGGGGGAGGCGGTGGATTGGGCGGTGTTCCACGCCCTGGAGCGGGAGACCGGGGTTCCGGCGCGGCGCATTCACTGGGATTTGATTCCGGTGCGGGAGGCGGCGGTGCATTGGTTGTGTCAGTGCGCCGATCTCATCGACGTGGAAATTTACGGGCGGGGTTGGGAGGAGGATCCGGTGGTGCGGCCTTTTTTCAAGGGGCCGTTGCCCCATGGCGCGGCGGTGGCGGATTTGTATCGTCACTCCCGGTTCGCTCTGGTTCCTCATCCTTATGATTTGCAGAGTCAGCGATTGGCCGAGGCGGCGGCGTGCGGGTGCATTCCCGTGGTCTTCGATTGTCGCTCCCTAGCCGCGCCGCCCCATTGGGAGGATCATTGTTTATGGTTTCGCACGCGGGAGGAGTTGCGGCGGGTGTTGCAGGCGGGGGAGGTTCCGGCGGCGGATCCGGTGGGGGTGGCCGCCGGGCGGACCTATGACGTTTTTGCGCGAAGGATCCTGGCGGAGATCCACCAAAGGCTAGGCTGGACGGAAGCCATCCAATGAACGAAACGAGCAAAAAAAGGTGAAGGGGGTATTAAGGGACAGTTCCCTGTCCCCCAAGGTCTTGCTTTTGCCTTGAGGCTTCTGCGGCCCGATGCGCCCCATCAAGGCAACCAACGTCCTCAACGCTTCCGGACATGATTCCAGTCGCATCGGGCCGCCGGGGGTCCGGGGGGCTTTATCCCCCGCAATCCCTCCGAGGTTCCTTTTCCCCCAACCCACCCCCCAACGCCACGGGGCGGGGGGGGCCTTTCACCCCCCGCATCCCGGCGAGGTTCCTTTTCCTCCCAACCCACCCCCCAACGCCACGGGGCAGGGGGGGCCTTTCACCCCCCGCATCCCGGCGAGGCTTCTTTTCCTCCGAAGCCATCTCCAGGGGCGGGAGGTTAGATCACGTTCCGAAGGTGTGGGTTGAGTCCCCTGGATTCCCGCTTTCGCGGGAATGACGGTTGGGGTGCGATTTCGGGCCGCCGGGGGTCCGGGGGGCTTTATCCCCCGCAATCCCGGCGAGGTTCCTTTTCCTCCCAACCCACCCCCCAACGCCGCGGGGCAGGGGGGGCCTTTCACCCCCCGCATCCCGGCGAGGCTTCTTTTCCTCCGAAGCCATCTCCAGGGGCGGGAGGTTGGATCACGTTCCGAAGGTGTGGGTTGAGTCCCCTGGATTCCCGCTGCAGCCTGCCCTCGAATGCTTAAATCGGGGGCGGGAATGACGGTTGGGGTGCGATTTCGGACCGCCGGGGGTCCGGGGGGCCTTCCCCCTCGCGAATTGACACCTTTCCCCCCGGGGATTACCCTGCCAACCATCGCCGCGATGGGCGATCCTCCCCCCGTTTCTGCGGGAGGAATCCTCGATTCACTCCAGGAAGATGGCCTCCCCATGAAACCCAAGCCCGGTGCCCGCTCCACCTTTCGCCATCCCATGCCGGCGGCCCCCTTCGCCGACGACGAACGCATGCTGGATCTGCTGAAACGCTTCTGGCGACTCAACCGGCTGCCCGTCACCCCCGAAACGGACCAACTGGCCGCCCACCTCGCCCAATCCCTCAACGGAACCGTGATCGAGGCGGGCAGCGGCGAAACCTGCCTCACCTGGACCATTCCCCACCGCTGGCGGGTGCGCAAGGGGCAACTGCGCCGCCTGGATGGCGGCGTGGTGGCGGACTACGCCGACCACCCGCTCCACCTGTGGGCCCACTCGGTGAGTTTTTCCGGGGTGATCGACCGGGAGACGCTGCTGGCCGACCACGTCAACACCGATCCCGACCGCCCCGACGAGTGGCCCTGGCACTACCGCAACAGCTACCGCCCCCAGGCCCGGGAGTGGGGCTTCAGCCTGCCCTACCGGCTGGTGCAGACGATGACCGACGCCGGATATCAGGTGGAGATCGACGCCGACCTGGACCACGACGGAACCTTGAAAGTGGTGGACGCCTTCCTCCCGGGGGAGCATCCGGAAACCCTGTTCGTGATGGCCCACACCTGCCACCCCGCCCTGGTGAGCGACGGTCTCGGCTCCATCGCGGCGGCGGTGGAGTTGTATCATTATCTGAAGCGGCGCCCCAGGCGACGCTATTCCTATCGATTTCTCTTCGGGCCGGAGTACTACGCCGCCGCCGCGTGGTTGGATCGCGCCCCCCGGCAGGCGGTGGAGAGCCTTCACGCCGGGATTTTCCTCGACATGATGACCACCCACGAACCCCTGGGCTTTCAACGGAGCATGGCCGGGGACAGCCGCCTGGACCGGGCGGCGCGCAACGTCTTCCGCTCCCACCTAAGCATGGGATTCGAGCGCCCCTACGGCGAGTTGTGGGGCAACGACGAAAAATTTTACGCCGCTCCCGGCTATCGTCTGCCGGTGCTGGGGATCGGGCGGGCCATGCATCGGGAGTACCACTACAACACCGACGACCTGGACCACTACGACCCCTACCACGCCCTAGAGGGGGTGTGGGTGCTGCAACGGCTGATGGAGGTTTTGGAGAGCGATTTCATTCCCCGCCTCCAGTTCACTGGGGCGCTGTATCTCTCCCGCTACGACCTGTATCAGGATCCCAACGTTGGGGCGGACCTCAACACCCACTTGGAGCGGATGCACGTCATGGCCGACGGGCGGAACTCCTGCCTCGACATCGCCGACCATTTCAACGTGGATTTTTTTGCGGTGCGCCGACACTTCGAGGATTTGATCCGCCACCGCTTGGCCGAGGCGTTGGATCGTCCGCCCCGCGGGGAGGACCAGGGGGGCGCGCCCTGGGGGACCGCGCCGTGATCCCGCTGTTTCGCTCCCCCGCCGGGCGGACGCCGCGTCGCCCCCCCGGCGGGGGGGCTTCATTCTACGGTCATGCGGCGATCCCCACCCCCCAAGGTGGACGAAGGCCGCCGGAATGGCCGAAACCTTCCGGCGGCGCTTCGCTAACGACAAGGGTTGTTATACGGGATCGTGGGTTCTCGCTTCATGTCGCGATGAAAGCCCGCCCGGCGGATTTTTCGGGCGTGGCGGATCGCGAAGCCCACGCGAGAGGGTGGAGCGCGTCACCCGCCGAAGGGCTCGTATCCCCAACGGGCGAAGCGTTGCTGGGGTTCCGGCTCCATGCCCCGCAGCCCCTCCCCCAGCAGGTGGGCGGCGACGTATTGCAAGGCGTCGTGGGGATGACTGTAGGCGTTCTTCTCCGGCTGGTCGGTAAAACGATCCTCCCGGGTGAGCAGGCGGCGAAACCGATAGGCCCCCTGGAACCCCTTGCGAATCATCCGGGCCCGGGGGTCCACCACCAGCCCGGCCTCGCCGTCGATGAGGGTGGAGAGCCCCTTGCGCACCGACTCCAAACGCATGGTCAGCGTCTGAACCCCGGGCTGGATGTCGATCCCCTTGGCCTGAAGGATATCGTAGCAGGAGCGTTCATCGGTCTGGGAGGGGGTGGCCCCCGCCGGATCCCCCACATCCTCCACCGCGTAGCCGGGGAAACGGCTGGTGGTGAAGGCCAAAACCTCCTCGGAAAAGCGCTCGATGCCGGAGCGCACGGCGCACAGTTCATCCAACACCCGCACCTGCCCGGTGAGGGACATTTGCACAAAAACGCACGCCGGGGTCAGCCCGAAGTCCCAACCGCGATAGAGGGTCTGGTGGGGCATGGGCTCCACCTCGCGGCAGTGGAGGTTGTCCCGATAGCCGGGATAGACCGGCATCCCCTCCCGCACCATGCCGTATTCGCCGTGAACGTAGACCTGCACCCAGACCTCATCCTTGCCGTGGCGCAGATTGTCGTAGTACTGGCGGGGCAGATTGGCCAAATTTTCCGCCTGAGGCGACAACCCCGAGGGCTGTTTGAACAACACGGCGTTGGCCGGCTTCTCCTCCTCGAACAGATGATACCACCAATGGTCGGTGTCCGGCGGGTTGGAGTCCATGATGATGCCGTGCCACGTCGCCCCCCCCGCCACCTTGGCGGGATAACGCCCGACGCGCCCGGTCAGGCCGTGCAAAATCTCCCGGGGAACCTCCCGCGCCTCATTGATCCACGCCCCGGTCAACTCCAGGGAGAGAAGGTTGCGCACGTGGTCGGGGCGGTCCAGGGCGCGGAAAAGGATCTCCAGCTCCACCCCGGGAAATCCATTGACAAGATACACTTGACGGGTCTGGGCGTACTTGCCGAAGTGAACCGGCGGAACCCATTGAAAGAAGGTTTTGATGGTGGTGTCCTGCAACTGGGGATAGGTGTTGCGAATCACCGCCCAGCGGCTGCGGCGGATGCCGTCGGGGCCGGGCTGCTGCCGCTGGGCGCGGCGGAGGATCTCCATGACGCAACCGGAGGATTTGCCGCTGCCGAAGGGCCCCATCAGCCCGCGGAGAAAGTGGTTGTCACGACTGAAGGCGCGAAGGGTGGGTGTATGATCGTAGTTGTACTCGATGCGCATGAACCAGACTCCCGATAGGGGTGGGTGAAGAGGGATGACGCTTGGAAAACGCCGCAACAGCGGCGCCTTTTACTCGTAAATGATGAACTCCACCTTGTTCTCCGGCTCCACCGACTCCCCCCCCGTGCGGGAGAGAAACCGCCCCAGGGCGGCATTGGCGGCGGAAACCTTGGCCCCATGGGTGGCCTCCGGATCCTTCATCACCGCCTGCAAGGTGGTCATGGCCAGCACCGCCGTCTGCCGCAGCAGGGCCATGATCGCCTCATCGGAAAGGGGGACAGGTTCATGAATCGCCGCCGCAACGTCTGGCGCCGCCAAGCCAGTCGGACCCACGGTGGAGGGCGGCACGAACGCGGGCGGCAGAGACGGCGGAGACGGCGGAGACGGCGGGGATGAAACGGGCTCCCCCCCCGGCGTCCCGGAGGCCTCGACCCGCCGACGGGGGCGCTTGGGCGGAACCGGAGGAAGAACGGCGGGGGCGTCACGCGGGGGTGGATCCCCTGAGGCGGTCCCAGGGGAGGCGATGGTCCGCCGCCCCAAGGCGCTCTTGCGCGGGGTGGACGGGGTGGGGACGAGGGGCGCGGCGGATTTGGCGATGGCCATGGTCATACTCCTGGTGAAAGTGGATGGGGAACAACGACGAATAACGCAACGAATGGGATGCGGATTCCTCACGGCGTAAATCCCCCCTCGGGAAGGATCGGGGGGGGGGACCGCCCGTATTCCGAATCGGGCCGGGCGGCGTGAAAGGTTGACGAGGAAAATGGACGAACCTTGCGTTAGAAAGCGGTCAGGCATAGCATTTCTAGTTTGACTCATATCAAATCATGAACAAATCTAGCCGTATCCATACATGTCTCGGGATGAGGGGCGTGGATCGGCTATGTTTCCTTTTGTATCGGCTTATTGAAGGAGAGGGTCATGGCTTGGCGGCACAGTTTGCGCTTTCAAATATTAGCGGTCATCGTCATCGCTATGATTTCCATGGGCGGTTTGTTCAGTTGGCAAAGCTACACCGAGAGCCAACAAAGCATCGTGCGCCAGGTGGGCGAGGCGTCGCGGCTGTTCAGTGAAATTGTGCAAAGCGGCATCGAATCCAAGGGACAGGATCTCTCCCTCACCATGGAAACGCTGCTCAACGATGTCGAATTGGTGAAGGTGTTCGCCGCCCAGGATCGCCCCGGGCTGCAAAAGATCACCGCCGATTTTTACAAGAAACGGCTGGGGCCCCAGTACAAGATTGATCAGTTTCAATTCCATCTGCCCCCGGCGGTGAGCTTTTTGCGCGCCCACAAGCCGGAGCAGTTCGGCGATGATCTCTCCTCCTTCCGCAAAACGGTGGTGGCGGCCAATCAGAGCCGCAAGCCGGTGGTGGGGCTGGAGGTGGGCCGGGGCGGTCCCGGGCTGAGGGTGGTCTATCCAGTGTTTTATCAAGAAAAACATGTGGGCTCGGTGGAGATGGGGGGGAGCCTGGGGGACATTTTCGGGGCCGCCCGCCGGGCCACCGGGCTGGAGTTCGCCATCGGCATCAAGGAGTCGGTGTTCAAGGCAGCCAAACGGTTCACCGATGACAAAAAAGACGTGGTGGTGGGTGAGACCGTCTACTACGAGTTTTCCGAGGAGAGCCTGCGGAACCTTCCCACCGTGATGGCCCACCAACCCTGGAACCAACCCCTTCGCGTCGGCGAAAAGGATTGGATGGCCTGGAGTTTCCCCTTGCGGGACTACAGCAACCAGGAGGTGGGATCGGTGATGGCCCTGCAGGACGTCACCGGACTGCTGTCGGGGGCGCGACAGGCCTTGCTGAACAAGTTGCTGCTGATCGCGGCAACAGCCTTGTTGTCCAGCGCGGCGATTTTCGTGCTGATGCAACGGCTGGTGCTGACCCCGGTGAAACAGTTGTCCGAACTGGCGGGCAGAATCGCCCAGGGCGACCTGACGGTGAGCGGCAATCACCCGGAAAACAATGAAATCGGAACCCTGGAGCGGTCGGTGGTGGGGGTGGCGGGACAGTTGCGCCCCCTGATGAGCGCCATCGTCGAACAGGCCCAAACCCTCAACCGCAACGCCCAAGAGTTGAACCGGGTGGCGGATCATCTCTCCAGGGGGGCGGATGAGTTGGAGGTCAAATCCGGTCGGGGGGCGACCATCACGGGCCATTTGAACCAAAACATGACCGGCGTGGACGGCGCGGTGAAATCCATGGCGGCCAATATGGGGGAGGTGTTGCAGTCGGCCCAGGAGATCCACGCCAACATGTCCACCATCTCGGCGGCGGCGGAAGAGGCCAGCGCCAACCTCACCACGGTGGCCACGGCGGCGGGCAAGGCAGCCCATGGCATGGAGGCGGTGCGGGGCTCGGCGGAACGTTCCAGCGGCAACATCGGGGCGGTGGCCTCGGCGGTGGAAGAGATGAACGCCTCGCTCAACGAGGTCAAAAATCGCTGCTCGACGGCGGCGACGGAGTCGGACGAAGCGCAACACTCGGTGGCGGCCAACGGCGAGGTGATGGGCCAACTGGCCCAGTCGGCGCGGGAGATCATCCAAGTGGTGGGGATGATTCGCTCCATCGCCGATCAAACCAACATGCTGGCCCTGAATGCCGCCATCGAGGCGGCGGGGGCGGGGGAGGCGGGCAAGGGGTTCGCCGTGGTGGCCAACGAAGTCAAGGAGTTGGCCCGCCAGACCGGCGACGCCACCAAGCAGATTCAAGAACGGGTGAGCCGCATTCAGCAACAAACCGACGTGGTCGCCCAGGCCATGGGGGAGATGGATCAACGGGTGGGGCGGATCCGTCAGGTCAACAACGATATTTTGCAGGCCATGACCGAGCAGTCCCACACCGTGCAGGAGATCGCCCGCTCCATGAGTTCCGCCGCCCGGGAGACCGAGGAGTCCAGCCGGGTGGTGGGGGAGATGACCCTGGAGATGACCGAGGTCAGCCGCAGCGTCCTGGAGATCGCCCAAGGCATCGACGAGGTGACGCGCAACGTCTCGTCGGCCTCCCGGGGGGTGGACGCCCTCACCGACGCGGTGGAAAAAACCTCGGCCCACGGCGAACTGATCACCGGCGCGGTGGCCGAAACCACCCTGGAGGCCCACGAACTTTCCGGGCACATGGGCGAGGTGGAGAGCGCCTCGAAACGGATGCACGAAGTCAGCACCACTGTCACCGGTCGGGCGCAGGACGCCGACCGCATCGCCGGAACCCTGCTGACGGCGCTGCATCAATTTAAATTGTAACCCCCTCCCCCGCTCCGTTCATCGACCCCATGAAGCGATTGCAACGGGGCGGGATTTCATCCTATTCTGGGCGAATGGGGGATTTCCGGCATCCTTGGGCGCCCCGTCCTCGACGGAGGGCACCGTCCCCATGCCGCCATTCGGAGAGAGGGGTCATCCGATGTCGCTGGGCAATCTGGTCCATCAATTGCCGCTGTTCGCCACGCTGAGCGACGCGGAAAAACGGGAGTTGGCCAAAGCCAGCATCAAAATTCGTCATTTCCGGGAGAACGAATTCATCATCCGCCAGCGCTCCGAGGGCATTTCATTTTTTATTTTGCTCAAGGGGTTGGCCCGGGTGGAGTTCGGCAACAAGCTGATCCTCAAGCTCAAGCCCGGGGCGGTGTTTGGCGAGGCGGCCTTTTTGTCGGGCAGCGGAACCCGCATCAGCGACGTGATCAGCAACAGCGACGACGCCGTGGCGCTGGAGATCAACGAGGGCGACTACCAGCGATTCCCCCCCCACGTGCGGGAAAAAATCAAGGGCGCGATGCTTGAAGTTTTGGTGCGCAAGCTGGACATGATGAATCGTGAAAATTATAAATATCAAAAAATATTGGATATGCTCAGCCTGCAACAAGTCGCGGCAGAGCCGGAGGAGTTGTCGCCGGAGGATCCCAACTTTCCGGTCCTCTCCTGCCGCCGGGCGCGGGTGCGTCATCCGCTGCACCTGGACGTGGTCTATTATGGCGAAAGCGGCTGGACCACCGAGGGGTGTCTGTTGAATATCATCACCCGGGGGGCGTTCATGGCCATTCCCCAGGGGGTGACCTTTCTGCCCGATGAAAAGGGGGTGTTGAATCTCCCCCCCCACCTCGCCCGGGAGGAGGTCGACACCCGTTTTTCCTGCCGCGTGGTGCGGGTGGAGGAGGCGGGCATCGCCCTGGCCTGGAACGAGGGTTGAGGGATGGGGGGGGTGAGGGGTGAGTGGAAGACGTGGAGATTCGGGCCAGTCATTTCCCCCCCTCCTGTACATTTTTTGATATCAAGCCGTCGCCTGCTGATACAACTTGACATTCCGCCGAAAGATCATTATCAATAATTACCAGTCTACTTCCGCAACAAAATGTTGGAGACCTATAAGAAGTTTAGTGGGCATTATATTGCGCTATCTTTTTCAATCGTCATTGCGCCCAACATCCTGCAAAACTACTTGAACTTCAATATACAAAATATTCCTTGTACTGATTCTCGATCTTTTTGCAGCCATCTCCACTCTGAAAGGGTGCCCACTCGATGAAGACTCCAATTTTTCCGATCACCATCTTCACCTTGTTATTTGCAATCGTTCTGCCTTCACCAGGGTGGAGTGCTTCTGGAACCGCCGAATCACCTCAGATTGAAAACGAGGCTATTAAAAAAATAAGAGATGACCTGACATCGCTGAAGGGATCCATTGAAAATCAACAATCTGCGTTATCCTCAGCCAGCCTCGAGATCACCAAACTGAAAACTCAGGCCGACGTTTTTCGACAACAACTCGAGTTGCTTGACAAACTTCGTCAGGGCCTCGCCCGGCTGGAGGATGAAAGCCAGAGCTTGCCAAAGCAGACCGCAACCGCAACGAAGGAACTTGAAGGAACCCAACGCCTCATTGCAAATCTTGGCACGATGCTTGAGGTATATAGCAAAGCCAGAAGTAACCGTTCAGCCCAGTAGAAGCTGCGTCAGCCCTTGACAAAAGTGATTATG
>JADGAP010000126.1 GCA_015231965.1 Magnetococcales bacterium
GTTCCCGGTCCCATCGGAACGCCCATTCCTGGTCCGGGCGGGGGGATGATTCCCGGGCAAGGGGGACTGCCCGGAACCGTGGGTTCCCCCACCCCCGGAACCTCTCAGGGACAACCTTGACAAGTCACCCCCGCCATCCCCCGGCTTTTCTTGACCCGGTTGGGACCGCGGGGGGAGTGGTACGCTCTCAGCACTGCACCCAGGGCAGGCCGCGAAAGCGCCAACCATTGACGCTGGAGCGGTGGTGATGTTCGTCCCGGTCCCCCTCGAATCCTTCCAAAACATTGCAGACGGTTTGAAAGCCCGCGTCCAGCAGGGCGTTGCCCGCGTCGATGGAGCGGTGTCCGGAACGGCAGATGAGGATCACCGTTTGATCCTTGCGGGCCAGCCGTTCCACGTCGACTACAAAGGTGGGGTTGATTTCAAACTCCGGTCCATCCTGCCAGGGAACGTTGATCACCCCCATGGGGGCACCGACGAAAAAATGTTCCACCTCCGATCGCACATCGAGAAAGACCACATGGGGCTGTTTGGCCAATTCATGGGCTTCCGGGGGGGTGAGGTGCCTGAACCCGGGACGAACCGGGCTGTGGGGGGCGGAGGGCAGGGGACGAGGGGCCGGTTTGCGGCACGATCTTCCACGAGTGGTCATGAGACCTCTTTCTAACGGAGGCAATCAACAAGGTCAGGCGAGGGGTGCCAAGGCACCCGGGGCGGGATGGGGCGAAAGGGATGGGACTCAATCTTCCGTGAGGATATTGTCGTCGTATTCCCGCTCCAACACATTGCGGTGCTTGGCCTCTTGTTCGGCAAGAAAACGGAAGATGCGCCGCACCTTGTCATCCTCCGACTGGGCGGCCAGATCCTCGTAGAGATTTTGGTTGGCCCGCTCCATGCGGATGGCCAGGAGCAGGGCGTCTTGATAATCGATCTCCCGGTGCGACCCCGCCTGGGGGACCAGATAATCGGCGATGGCGATATCCGGATTGTTCCGCTCAGGGTGGGATTCGGGAATTTGGCCCGTGGTGATAAGATCCCGCAGATGGCCGAGGTGGGCCAACTCCTCCTCGGCATGTTCCAGCAGCATGGCGCGCACGGCCGGGTTTTTGGTGCGAACGGCCAAATTCTGGTAGAAATCGTGTTCCGCCTGTTCTTGTTCCATGGCGAAGGAGACGATCTCCGACAGGGTTTCGGCCTCTTGGCGTCGATGGTTTTGAGAATGAGAACGTCCCGAAGGATCCATGGTAGTCACTCGAACCCGAGAAATGCTACACTTGAAGGAAGAAGGATAAAACCACGCGGTCAGTGTAAACGGATTCGCTGGACAAGTGAAGCCCCGCGCCGATGGACGGGAGGCGGTTATGTGGAAACGATGGGGGCAGAAGGGCGGAGAGGGCAGAACGTCGGCGGGATCGCGCGGCGTTTTTCCCCGTCCCTCGGTCCTCAATCAGCAAAGGGTGGAGAAGCGCAGCCGCCACGTTTCGTCCCGCCCCGAGGCCAATGAATCGGCCCATTCCTCCACCGTTCGCGCGGTGCGATTCTCCCGACAGGGCCCGCTTCACGCCGCAGCCCGATTCGGTCTGCTTCAGCGGGTGGGCGAGGGGGTGTTTTGGCTGGCGGGTCTGCTGATTCTGGGGGTGCGTTGGTTGGCGCGGGGCGTGGTGTTGGGTCTCGGGGCGTTGGGGAGCGGCCTCTGGTCGGGACTCAAGCTGGCGGGACGAGGTTCCGCCAGCGCCGCATCCTCCACCGGGCGAGGCCTTTCGGTTGCGGCGAGTTCCACCGGGCGAGGCCTTTCGGTTGCGGCGAGCTCCACCGGGCGAGGCCTTTCGGTTGCGGCGACCTCCACCGGGCGAGGTCTGGCGGGGGCGGTCACGGCAACCGGACGAGGGACCATCACCGGGGGGCGTTGGCTGCTGGGCGCCGTGGTCGGGCTGGGTGTCGCCCTGGCGACCGGGTCGGTGAAACTGGTTCAAACCATCGTGGACTGGTGTACCTTCCGCGCCCCGCCGGAAAATCTTCCCGAAGAGGAGGAGGAGACGGAGGAGGGGGAGACGGAGGAGGGGGAAGGCGAACCAGAGGAGGAGGAGGAGAGTCACGAAATGGAGTTGGTGGAATCCCATCCCCATCTGGTGGCCCTGAACCGCCCCCCGCCGGAGCGGGACGCGGATCTTCCGGGAGAGGAGGTTCCCCACCCCGCCGTGCAAGAGTTGGCGCGGGAGACGGGGACGCGGCGCGGCATCGGAGCGGCGCGTTTCTTCTCCCACCGCGAGCCGCCCCAGCGGGTGGAACCCCGGATGGAAGCGTGGGACGAGGAACCCGCCGCCGCCCGAGGTTTCCCGCAATCCCCCCGGGAGGAGGAGTCCGACAGGGAGCGTTCCACCTGGCCGACGTGGTCCCTGCCCCGGGAAAACGATCCTTTCGAATCGGCCAAGGTGGCGATGCTGGATGCCGAGGAGGCCGATCTGCCTCTGGAGGAGTTGGAGGATCAGGCCGCCCGCTTGCGGGCCTTGCGGAGAAAGATGGGTTCCGAACCTTGACCTTCTCGCGATATAGGGCAAAATTTCCCAGTCAAATGGTCAAGAAGGGATGGGGATTCCTCCGCGAGGCTCCGAGACGATGGGAGAGACCTCGTCGCCGGGAGGAGCGCCCCCGTTTTTTTCGCGGAAAAAACCACCCGTGAGGGTGAAAGAGGGTTGGGCCTGTGAGTGTGAGCCGTGAAGAGCGATCCGACGCGCTGCCGCCTGGTTCCCGCATCTTGTGGTACGAGATCGTTCGGGTGCTGGGAAAAGGCGGGTTTGGCATCACCTACTTGGGAAAAGACACCAACCTTGATCAAATGGTGGCGATCAAGGAGTATCTCCCCGTCGGTTTCGCCATGCGTTCCAGCCAGGGAGCGGTCAAACCCTCGTCGGAGCAAGATGCGGCCACTTTCGCCTGGGGACTCGACCGTTTTTTACAGGAAGCCCAGATTCTCGCCCGCTTCAAGCATCCCAACATCGTGCGGGTGCTGAGTTTCTTCCGCGATGGCAACACCGCCTACATGGTAATGGAGTACGAGGAGGGCGAGAGTCTGGACGCCATCCTCAAACGCCGCAACACCTTGCCCGAGGATGAACTCAAACGACTGCTGATTCCGCTGCTCTCCGGCCTGGAGACCATGCACGCGGCGGACTTCATCCATCGGGATCTCAAACCGCCCAATCTTTTTGTGCGCAAGGATGGCAGCCCGGTGTTGCTGGACTTCGGCGCCGCCCGCCAGGCCGTGGCGGGACAGGCCCAGCAGCACACCAGCCTGCTCTCCGTGGGATACTCGCCGTTCGAGCAATACGACTCCTCGGGCCACAACCAGGGGCCGTGGTCGGATATCTACGCCATGGGCGGGGTGATCTACAAATGCATCACCGGCGAAAAGCCCATCGACGCCGCTATGCGCATCCATGCCAAGTTGCGCAATATTGCCGATCCCCTCATGCCCGCCTCGGTCATCGCCGCGCGCAGCTACTCCCCCGGCTTCCTCCGGGCCATCGATTTGTCGTTGCAGGTGATCGAAACCGATCGTCCCCAAAGCGTGGCGGCATGGAGAAACCTGCTGCTCGGCGCCAGCGAGGAGGCCCCCACCACTCTGGGCAGCCCCCCCATGCGACCCGCCGCGCCGCTCTCCAGCGCCCCCCAACGGGAGGAGACGCCGCCGGAGCACGTGATCGCCAGCCGTTCCCAGGCACCGAAGAAAAGTTCCTGGCGCAGTTTCATCTCCTCCCTCAACGAGTTCGGCTCGCAGACCCAACTGGTTAAAAAATCTGGGCTTCCCGATAACGCTCCCGCCAGTGGAATGTCGAACAGCGTCGCCCCCAGTCCCCCGGCATCGGCACCCGCGCCAACCTTTCCCCCCCTGGTCAGCGAACCGGAACCTGCCCCGCCCCCCGCCTCCGAAGCCCCGGGGGTCCTCGAATCCCCCCGGAACGAAGGCGGGCGCATCCTCAAACTGGGCGACGTTTGGGTGGAGTCCATGACCCGCATGGAGTTCACCTGGATTCCCGGCGGAAAATTCATGATGGGCAGCCCCAAGGGCGAGCCGGGACGTCGCCCCGATGAAGGTCCGGTCCACGAGGTGGAGGTGGATGGCTTCTGGATGGCCAAGTATCCGGTGACGTGGCATCAGTGGAAACGGGTGATGGGGGACGCCAAGGGACTTTATTCCCACCAGCGGGCTCAATATCCCGTGGAACGGGTGCTGTGGGAGGGGACGCAAAGTTTCATCCGACAATTTTTGCGCATGGTGGGCGGCGGCGAGAACAAAATCCGGTTACCCACCGAGGCCGAGTGGGAGTTCGCCGCCCGGGCCGGCAGCCCCTCCACCTATTTTTGGGGGGATGATCCCGCCGGTTTGCGGCAATACGCCTGGACCATGGAAAATTCCGACGGCGGAACCCATCCGGTGGGGGAGAAACCGGCCAACCCCTGGGGATTGCATGACATTTTGGGCAACGTCTGGGAGTGGACCGAGGATTGGTACAGCGAGGATTACTACGGCAAAAGCCCGGCGAAAAATCCCCGGGGTGCCCCCTTCGGCGACGTGCGGGTGCGGCGGGGCGGCAGTTGGCGCAGCCAGGCCGATGCCTGCCGGGTGGCCCATCGCAATCGGGTGTCGGTGCAGTCCAACAGCAACGCCCTGGGGTTCCGTTTGGTGCGAACCCCGGACTGATGGGTCGGCCCATCCCGTTCGAGGAGAGGGGGGAATGGCGCGGATCGAGGCGTGCGGGAGTGACGCCAATAATGATATATATTATGTTTCGGGGCGTGATTCCCCCCGGGGGGTGAATCGGCGTGGCTGGCGACGTTGGGGGAGGGGTCAAACTTCCGCTTCCACCTCGTCGAAGGTGAGCCCCAGCCCTTGAGTCGTGACCCGAGCCACGGTGCAGGGAAAGGCCATGTTCATTTCGCGATCCCGTTCCCGCACCACCACCGCCGCCACGCCGGTATCGCCGGGGACGACCCCCTCCGGGGGATCATCGGAAAAAAGAAAGGCCCCGCTCAAACTGACGTCCCGGGTGTGCCCGTGACAGGTGACCCCGTTGTCTCCCCGATAACTTAATTGGGTCGTGTACTGAAACCGCTCCTCACGCCGGATCACCTCCTCGTTGGGAGAGGTCGCCGCCCCGGGACCGCCCTTGGCTTCAGGCTCCATGGTCATCCATCCCCATCGATTAAAAAGGTGAGCATCGCGCATCGAACAATAACGCCTCGGCGCAGCATACCCTGACTTGCGTCGTCGGGCAATCTTCCCAGTAGGGGCGAGGGCGCGGTTCAGCCCGTCTTAGTCATGAATTTCGTCGCGAAGGCGTCCTGGGCGCGTCAGGACAAGGCGCGCGAAGGGCGAAGAGCGGTCATGCAATGGCTTGAGCTTGGGCGTGATGATAATTCCTCTACGGTCCGGATCCGATCTGAAAACCACGACATTATTTCCTGTGTGAATGGTTTGAGGGCGAGCCAGTCAAAACTCTGACGATGGGGCGGGCGCATGGCCAGCCCTGGCTCGCGGTACGATTTTAATAATCACGGATTTAATATATACTGTCACCCTATTTATGGTGAGGCACCTTGTATCTTTAAGTCATTACGCCCCATGCAATACTCCTGCTAAACACACGTAGAAACATTTAGATGCAGGAAAATTCCCGATCCAGCATGGCCATCACGACGCCATCCTGGTAGCGCTCGCCCTGGAGGACGGCCTCCCGCATCACCCCCTCGACCTGAAAGCCGAGGGATCGGTAAACGGCCATGGCCCGGTCGTTGCCTGGGAAGACGTGGAGCCAGAAGCGGTGGGCGTGGAGGCGGGAAAATACTTCCTCGCAGAGCAGACGCAGGAAGATTCGCCCCCGACCTTGACCGGGGGCGGCGATGACGATGCGTTGCAGATAGATGGCGCGGTGGGGCAAGGTCAAACCGGTGAGAATGGCGTATCCCGCCGGTTGACCGGACGGTTCCACCGCCAGATGATAGGCGACATCGGGATCCCGCACCTTGAGTTGATGGGTCTCCGGGCTCCAGCGGACGATTCCCGCGGCGAACTCGGGGCGACCCTCCTGATGCAGGATCCAGGGCAGGTCCGCGGGTTCGGCCCGCCGCAGGGCCATGGACAGGGGCAGGGGGAGGAGGGGCGGCGCATCGGGGGCCGGATCGCTCACTTGATGCGCATTCCCGGCTCGGCACCCGCGTCGGGCTGGAGGAGGAAGAGACCGCCCACCCCCTCGCCGGAGGCCGCCAGGACCATCCCTTCCGAAAGCCCGAACTTCATCTTGCGGGGCTTGAGATTGGCCACCACCACGGTCAGGCGTCCGGCGAGGGCGTCCGGGGCGTAGGCCGATTTGATCCCGGCGAAGACGGTGCGGGTTCCGAGAGCGCCCACGTCCAGGGTGAGCTTGAGCAGCTTGTCCGCCCCCTCGACGGATTCCGCCGCGACGATCCGCGCCACCCGCAGATCCACCTGGGAAAATTGCGGGATTTCAATTTCACCGCCGCCTGGATGGGATTCCGCCGCCGCGGGGGCCGACTTTGCCGCGCCGGAATCCGCCGTCTTGACCTTCTCGACGGACTTGGCCGCGCCCTTGGTCTGGGTCGCCGGAGCGGCGGCGGGGGCGGGAGGAGGGGGAGGGGACTCCCCCCGGGCGGCGGTCAACATGGCCTCGATTTTTTTGGGATCCACCCGGGCCATCAAATGCTTGAACTCCCCGATCTCATGATCCGCCAGGGGGGCGACGCGGTTCTCCCAGCTCAAGGGCGGAACGTTGAGGAACGCCTCCACCTTGTCCGCCATGGCGGGCAGGACAGGCTTCAGGTAGGTCATCAACACCTTGAACAAATTCAGCGCCACCGAGCAGGACGCCTGCAAGGCCGCCTCGGCACCCTCCTTTTTGGCCAGTTCCCAGGGGGATTGCTGTTCGACATAGCGATTGGCTTCCTCCGCCAGGCGCATCACCGCCCCCATGGCCTTGCCGAACTCCCGCTCCTCGTAATGGCGGGCGATCTCCTCGCCGTGGGCGACAAAACGGTCGAACAAGCCGCCATCCTCGGGATAGACCGGGGCCAGCTTTCCGCCGAATCGGTTGCGAAGGAATCCGGCAGTGCGGGAGGCGATGTTGACCACCTTGCCCACCATGTCGCTGTTGACCCGGCTGGTGAAATCCTCCAGATTGAGGTCCAGATCCTCCACCCGGCTGGAGAGTTTGGCCGCGTAGTAGTAACGCAAATATTCCGGATCCAGATGGTCCAGATAGCTCCGGGCGTTGAGGAAGGAGCCCCGGGATTTGGACATTTTCTGGCCGTTGATGGTCAGGAAACCGTGGGCGTGAACCGCCGTCGGCAGCCGGAACCCGGCCCCGTGGAGCATCGCCGGCCAAAAGAGCGTGTGGAAGTAGTAGATATCCTTGCCGATGAAATGATGCACCTCGAACCGGTCATCGCGCCGCCAGATTTCGTCGAAATCCCGCCCGGTGCGGTCGCACAGATGGCGGGTGGAGGCCATGTAGCCGATGGGGGCGTCCAGCCAGACGTAAAAAAATTTGTTGGGCGCATCCGGAATTTCAAAGCCGAAATAAGGGCCGTCCCGGGAGATGTCCCAATCCTTGAGCCCAGCCAGGAACCATTCGTCCAGCTTGTTGGCCATCTGCTCCTGAATCGCCCCGGAGCGGATCCAGTACTTGAGAAAGGTCTCGAAGTCGGCGAGTTTGAAGAAAAAATGGTCCGAATCCCGGGCCACGGGCGACGAGCCGCAGACGGCGCAGCGGGCCTCCTTGAGATCCGTCGGGGCGTAGGTGGCGCTGCACGACTCGCAGGCGTCGCCATACTGATCCGCCGCGCCGCAGGAGGGGCAGATGCCCCGAATGAAACGGTCCGGCAGGAACATGCCATCTTTTTCGCAATAGGCCTGGCGCACCGAGGCCGTGCGAATGTGGCCATCCTGGCGCAAACGGAGGTAAATTTCCTCGGCCAGGGCGCGGTTTTCCGGAGAATGGGTGCTGTGGTAATTGTCGAATCCGATGTTGAATCCGGCAAAATCCCGCTGATGCTCGGTCCGCATCCGGGCCACCAGCTCCTCGGGGGGAATGCCTTCCCGCTGGGCGCGAATCATGATCGGCGTGCCGTGGGTGTCGTCGGCGCAGACGTAGAGGCACTCCCGGCCCATCAGCTTGTGGAACCGCACCCAAATGTCGGTCTGGATGTATTCCACCAGATGGCCCAGATGGATCGAGCCGTTGGCGTAGGGCAGGGCGCTGGTCACCAGCAGGCGGCGGTTCGAAGAGTCGGAGGGCGTCAAGGGATTCACTCACAAGGCGAAAGGCGAAAGGTTGGCGACTGGGAGATCCAGCCCAAACTCCATTCTAGAAGCGTTGACGCCGCCGAACAAGCCGACGCCGCAGGAGCCGCCGGGAAACCAGTTTCTTTCCCCACCCCCACGGGCGAATTTAACATAATACATATTATGCGACAATTTCAGGACCGCCTTCCGCCCCTCCCAATTCCCGAATTCTGCGTGATCCGACCTTCGGCGCTTCTCTGCGGGCCTCTTTTTCCAGGCCATTTTTGGCGTTTGTGGCGGTTGCACCGTCCGGCGTCCGGCGTTGGTCCGGCGTGGTCTCGTCAATGTCCGGCGTCCGGCGTTGGTCCGGCGTGATCTCGTCTTGGAAGGTTCCGTCCGAACCGGGTCCACGGGGGCTTGTCTGGGGTGGAGGCCTGGATGAAACTGATAACCGATACGGTTTGTCCAAAGGGCAAAGAGTCCCCCCCGTCAACCTCGAGAACCTCTTGGGCAACTCTCGGGAATCTCAAGCGGAAATCCTTCCCAGGTCGACTCGGCGAGGCCGGATGGTAACCCTCGAGGAAAACCGGATTTTTCCGTTACATCGCGATAACCGGGCAGTATAAAATGGAACGAATTAGTTTCACGGGGAGATTCCGAAGGGGGATCCCATCGTCGTTCTCCAACCAAGATCATGGTTCCTCAGTCGCCTTGCCGCGAAAATCCGCAGGCGCCGGACTGCCAACACGGAATTCAGAGCCCCGACATGACCAGCAGCCAAAATACCCCAGCTCAAGCCTTACGCCCCATCTCCATCGAAGGGTGCGTGGACTCGGAAGCCGTCGAGGCCATGCTCGCCCAACCATCCCCAGAGGAGCGCGTAGCCATGAATGGCGCGGCGGATGGAATTTCCGGCGATTTTCTCGCCCGGATCGACAAACTCAACCGCATCGGCATCGCCCTGTCGTCGGAGAAGGACATCAACCGGCTGCTGGAGACCATCCTCATCAGCTCCAAGGATCTCACCGACGCCGACGCAGGAACGCTCTACAGCAAAACCGACCACGACACCCTCAAGTTCGAGATCATTCGCACCGACTCGTTGAACATCGCCATGGGGGGAACCACGGGGGTTCCCATCCCCTTTCCCGAGCTTCCCCTCTACCCCGACGGTCAGCCCAATCTCCAGATGATCGCCGCCTATGCGGTGCTGAAGGAGCAAACGGTCAACATTCCCGACGCCTATGAGGCGGAAGGGTTCGACTTTTCCGGGGCTCGCGCCTTCGACGTCCGCATGGGCTACCGCTCCACCTCGTTTCTCACCGTGCCCCTGAAAAATCACGAGAACGAGATCATCGCGGTGCTACAGTTGATCAACGCCAAAGATCCGCTGACCGGTGCCATCCGCCCCTTTACCCCGGCGGATCAGCAATTGGCGGAATCCTTGGCCTCCCAGGCCGCCATCGCCTTGACCAACCAGCGCATCATCAACAACTTGAAAGAGTTGATCGAGGCCTTCATCAAGTCCATCGCGGGTGCCATCGACGACAAATCCCCCTACACCGGCGGTCACTGTTATCGCGTACCTGTGCTGGCGGAAATGCTGGGACGGGCCGCCAGCGAATCGGATCATGGCCCCCTGAAGGATTTTCAACTCTCCGAGGAGACCATGTACGAGCTGAAAATCGCGGCCTGGTTGCACGACTGCGGCAAAGTCACCACCCCCGAATACGTGGTGGACAAGGCCACCAAGCTCGAGGCCATTTACGACCGCCTGAACACCATCAACGCCTGCATGGACACTATCCGGCGGGATCTGGAAATCGCCCATTTGCAACGTCGCATCCAAGCGTTGGAAGAGGGCCGGACCGAGGATCTCGCCGCCGACGCCGCGGCCCTCCAGCAACAGATCGAGCAGTTGGAAAGCGATCGGGCGTTTATCAAAAAATCCAACACCGGCGGCGAGTTCATGACCCCGGAGGATCAGCAGCGGGTCAAGGATATCGCCCAGAGGTGGCAGTACCGTTCCGGTGCCGACGAGGATCCCCGTCCGCTGTTGAATGAGAATGAAATCTACAATCTCAGCATCTCCCGGGGCACCCTCAACAATGAGGAGCGGACCAAAATCAACCACCACGTGGTGGCCACCAGCAAGATGCTCAACGCCCTGCCCTTCCCCAAGCATCTGCGCAATGTGCCGGAAATCGCCAGCAACCACCACGAAATGATGAACGGCAAGGGCTATCCCTGTGGGATTACCGGCGATCAAATGTCGATCCAGGCCCGCATCATGGCCATCGCCGACGTCTTCGAGGCGCTCACCGCTCGGGATCGTCCCTACAAAAAGGGCAAACCCCTCTCCGAATCCATCAAAATTCTTGGGTTCATGAGCAAGGATGGTCACATCGACCCGGATCTGTTCCAAATCTTCATCGACCAAAAACTCTACCTGGAGTACGCCGAAAAATATCTCAACCAAGACCAGATCGACGACGTGGATCCGCTGAAAATTCCGGGATACAAAATAACCGCGACGCCTGCGGAGCCCCCCCCCGCTCCCCCTCCTCCCCCCGCCGGTTGAGT
>JADGAP010000127.1 GCA_015231965.1 Magnetococcales bacterium
CCCCGGCGCCGGAGAAGGATTCGGCGTCGGAGGAGATGTTCGACTTGAACGATCTGGGATCCCTGGCGGTGCGAATGGGGCTGGAGTTGAACGCCCCCCCCGAGGCCGAGCCCGCCCCCGGGCCCACCCCGCCCAAGAAGCCTGCTGAATCGACGGACCCGGAACCCTGGCCCACCGGCGGGGAGTCCGCCTTGAGCGGGGAGAAGCCCTTTACCCTGCCGTGGCAAGCGGAGGAGGCTCCGCCTCCGGCGACGGTTGCCGATCCCGCCCCGGAGCCCGCCCCATCGGAATCCGTCGAGGTGGCGCGGATGGAGCCCCGGGAAGAGCCCCCCTCTCTGGAGACGCCCCTGGTGTTCCACCTGCCGGGATTTGATTTCGCGGGGGAGGACGCGCCGTTGCGGAAACCGTCGGAAGAGTCCATCCGGGGCAAGGGCAAAGTGCTGGAGTGGAACGGCGATCGGGAACATCTCGCCCTGGAACTGACCCTGGACCAAAGCGAAAAATAGACCGCGTAGGGGAAATTGGGGCACCCCGTTGCATCCCTGGGTGCCAACGTTCCACCATCCGGGTATAGTGGATCGTCGTCGGACGAAGAACCGACGCTCCCCTTTTTTTCCTGGTGAGGAAAAGGGGCGTCCCCCACGCCTCCGATCTCCAGGGAAAGCTCTGACGTGGCGCTTTTCTTCAGCATCAAGCACAAGCTGATCGTCCTGTTTCTCGGCCTCATCGCCCTGGGACTGGTCGCCATTGGGGCGGTCAGTTTCGAGGTGATGGAACGGGCGGCGGTGGACAACGCCCTGCACACCATGGAAGGGATGGTGGAGGCGAAGGTTCACGAGCTTGACGCCTTCCAGCAACGGGCCCGGGATCACCTGCTGATGTCGGTCTCCCACGAAAACTTTCGCGACTATTTCGCCTTGCCGGAGGTGCGGGAGGGCAATCGTCATGAAGCGGATGGACGGTTGCTGCGCTCCCTCCGTCAAGAGGAGATGGCCCGGCGGTTGGAGACCTGGACCCAACTGGTGCAACGCCACTTTCCGGTGGCGGAAGCCTGCCTGATCGACAACTCTGGACAGGAACACATCCGCATCACCCAAGGCTCCCCCGCCCCGGTGGAGGATTTCTCCCGGGAGGAGCATCACCACGCCTTTTTCACCCCGACCCTGGCCTTGCCTGCTGGCGGGGTGCATGTATCGCAGCCCTACATGTCGCCGGACATCAAGCGTTGGGTGATGTCCTACACCACGCCGGTGGTGTTTCCCGACGGAACCAAACCCGCCTTTTACCATTTTGAAATCGCCCTGGATCATGTTCAGGAGTTCATCAAGGTTCCCACCGCCACCGACGAAATGGAGACCACCCGCCTGCTGTTGCTGGACCCGGGCAGCGGCCTGGTGATCGCGGACAGCATCCTTCCCATCCAACTGGGGCTCAAGCCCGGGGCCGACCCGGACGATCCGCAAAACCTCGCCCAATACCTTCCCCACGCCTCGAAACTCTTTCCCGGCGGGGGATTTTCCCCGCTGCTGATCCAGATGAAACGGGAATCCTCCGGACGGGGCGAATTTTCTCATCAAGGCTCCCAGCACTACATGGCGTTCAAGCGGCTTCCCGGAACCGGTTGGACCCTGGCGGCGGTGAAAAGCTACGCTGGCTTGCTGGAGGGCGGGGTTTCGCTGCTGGAGATCCGCCACCGCCTGACGCTCATCGTGCTGGCGGTGCTGTCCCTCTCGGCGGGCCTGATCTGGTGGATGGCGGGTCGCATCACCGCCTCGCT
This sequence comes from Magnetococcales bacterium, assembly GCA_015231965.1. Taxonomy (GTDB): domain Bacteria; phylum Pseudomonadota; class Magnetococcia; order Magnetococcales; family JADGAP01; genus JADGAP01. Next base: position 1,778 of record JADGAP010000127.1, read on the forward strand.
GCAACAAACCGTGCAGGCCATGAGCCGGGTCGCCCAAGGGGATCTGACCCAGCACGTCCCCGCCGCCCGGTTCGGCCGGGACGAACTGGGGCTGATGGCCGACAGCTTCAACCTGATGAGCCGCCGTCTGCTGGAGACCCACTCCGGCCTGGAAGAAGAACGCAACAAGTTGATGACCATCATCCTCTCGGCCAAGGAGGGGATCGTCGTGACCAATCGGACGGGGGAAGTGGTGCTGGTCAACCCGGCGGCGGAACGGATCCTGGAAAAGGATTTTGACCAGATTCACGAGGAAGGGTTGGTCAACCTGCTGGACGATCCGGAATACATCCAGGTCTTTCTCTCCACCGAAGGGCGGGAGATGCCGGAAACCGTGGTCTACAAAGGGAGGGTGATCCATTTTTACGCCGCCACCATCCGCGCCAGCGAGGCGGAAGGGGACGAAGGGATCATCGGTTCGGCGGCCCTGCTGCGGGACGTGACCGAAGAGCGCAAATTGCAAAATTTGCTGATGCAGCTCTCCTACTCCGACGAACTCACCGGACTGTTCAATCGGCGACGCATGGAAGAGTTGCTCAAGGGGGAGTTCGAGCGGGCGCGACGCTACTGCCTGCCGTTGTCCGTCCTCTTTTTCGACGTGGACCACTTCAAGCAATTCAACGACACCTACGGTCACGACATGGGCGATCAGGTGCTGCGCATGATCGGACGAACCTCCCGGGACCATTTTCGCACCGTCGACGCCTGCTGCCGGTATGGCGGCGAGGAGTTTTGCATCCTCCTGCCCAACACCGGACCGGAAGGGACGGAGATCGCCGCCAACCGCTTCCGCGAACGCATCGCCGCCACCCCGGTGGATGGTCTGAAAGTCACCATCAGCATCGGCGCGGTCTCCTTTCCCCAATCGGGGGGCAAAAACGGCGAGGAATTTTTGAAAAAAGCCGATACCGCCCTCTACGCCGCCAAGCGCGGCGGCCGCAATCGGGTGGAATTTTGGCGCGACGAAGCGAAGACGCCCTCCTCCTGAACCTCCCCCTCCCGGATTTTCCCATGGCGCGCCCCATTCCCAAAAAGATTGGTGGGGAATTTTATTGTTTGCGATATAGTCTCAATCCATCATGGGGATCTAGGGAGACACGGGAACACGGACCGGCCAACCCGGAGCCATGCGAGCAAGCAAGAGCGAGGGCTGTCATGGAACGCCGCCAACATACGGATTTCTGTTGGGAAATGGTGCTGGACACCCTGCGGGAAGGGGTTTACGTCACCAATACCGAGCGGGTGATCACTTTTTGGAACAAAGCCGCGGAGGAGATCACCGGCTGCCAGTTCGAGGAGGTGGTGGAGCGGGCCTGCCGGGACAACATCCTGGAACACCTGGACCGCAACGGGGAACCCCTATGCGAGACTCATTGCCCCCTGGTCGCCACCATGCGCAGCGGTCAACAGGTGGAGACCGAAGGCTACCTGATGCATCGGGAAGGGCATCGGGTGCCGGTGTTCATCCGCACCGCCCCGGTGGTGGACGCTCAGGGAAAGATCGTGGGGGCTTGCGAGGTATTTGGCGACATCAGCGCCCGCATGGCCAACGCCCGCCTGATGCGGGAGTTGGAACGTCTGGCCATGATGGATCACCTGACCCAGTTGGCCAATCGCCGCTACACTGAACTGAAACTGGCGGAATGGTTGGCGCAAGCCCGCTCCACCGGCGTCGGGGTCGGCGTGATCCTCTATGACATCGACTATTTCAAGCAGGTCAACGACACCCACGGCCACGACATGGGCGACCGGGTGTTGCGCATGGTGGCGGATACCCTGCGCAGCGGCTCCCGCTCCCCCGATCTGCTGGGACGGTGGGGCGGCGAGGAGTTTCTGCAACTGCTGCCCAACATCACCGCAACCACTCTGGAGGAGGTGGCGGAACGCAATCGGGGCCTGGTGGAACACTCCCGCATCGGTTTCACCGGCGACCTCCTGCTCAAGGTGACCGTCTCGCTGGGGGCCACCATGATCCAGCCGGAAGACGACCTGGGAACCCTCTTCCGCCGGGTGGACGCCCTGCTCTACCAAAGCAAACACCAGGGACGCAACCGGGTCTCCCTGGGATGACCTCCGGCTTGGTATACTCCATGGATCACCGTTTAAAACAACTTCTCCCCACCCTGGAATTGCCGTAACATTCCCATTAAAATCATTCATGTAACATGATTGCAACATCATTAGAAATCCCTTGACTCCGACGCCTTACGAGCCGTAAAGTGTGGCATGGAATCGCTACAAGGGCTCAAAGCCCGGCGCACCTTGACGGAGATGAAGACAATGTCCAGCCATGCAGAAAATGTTCTTCCCGCAGATGCCCTGGCCTCAACGGCGGGAGGATCAGCGGAAACCGGAAATAACGAAGGATATTATACCTACGAGGAATTTGAAGATCTCATCGAAGAGTTTGCACTGAAGTACGAAAACGACATGCCCATCCCCCTGGACGAAAAAGTATTGGATGAATCCTACCGATTCATCATGGAAAACGCCCAACGCTACTCCGGCTCCCCCCTTCACAACGCCATCAGTGACAATCACGAACAGGCGATGAAGGATCCCCGCAGCTTGACCAAGCAGGTCAGTGAACATCTCAAACAGACCCGTGGAATGTGCGGTCTGGAACTGCTCGCCAGAAATCTGTAATCGACCATTCCGCCTTTCTCGCGCTCGATGCTGGGAGCATCGGGCGCGGGGAGTTATTATGCTCGCTAAGATCAAGCTTGGAGATGTGTCATGACCGGTGATCAAATTGACGATGAAGTGTTTGGCAGAACCCCCCATGATCAACGCCATTTTGACCCTGCCGACTTTCGGTTGATCGTGCGGCGGATCTGGAGGGACATGGTCAGAACGCTCGCCTGGTCGATTGTTGAAATAAACGGTTATTACACCGGCAGGGATCCGCGCGGCATTCTAAAGTCTAATCGTGATATTGTTTTTAAAACGGCGCATGAGATAATCTCCAAACTGAACAACGTCAACCTGCAGACCAGCGTCGTTCGGGAAACGAGCCAAAGGCTGGTGACTTATTTAAAGATTTATAACGTCGACATGAAAAGCCTGGATCCCTATAAGGTCGCCTACTGGTATTGGGAATCCCTGCTCGGTCTCTACCCCTCCGTACATCCGATTGGGAAGATACTGCGCATGGGTTTGGCGGTCTACATGTGGAAACTGCTGCTCTCCGATACGAAGAAAACCCTCGATCCCATGATGTTTCATAAGATCAAGCAGACGCTGCTGGAAGGTCGGGACGAGGAGATCTTCGGAAAATATGGTTTATATATGATCTTTAAAAATTGCGCCAAACAGTGCTACCATGCCACCGAGGAGTATCGCGCCCATTGCCCGATTCCCCCGAGTCGCACTGAAGCGGGCCTTCTGGGGAACTTCCTCAATGAAGGTATTTTCCCTCCCAAAAGCAGCCCAGCCCCCAACGCCTGACGCCTCGTTCCTGGGGCGAAAGGGAAAGCCGCCCCGCACCCCTCCATGAGCTTCCGCCATCTGTTGGTCATCAATCTGAGGGAGATCGGCGACGTGCTGGTCTCCACCCCGGTCTTTTCGGCGCTGCGGGAGGCATTTCCCGCCGCTCGCCTCACCGCGCTGGTTCCCGCCAAAACCGTGGAGATGCTCGCTGGCAACCCGGACGTGGACCATGTTCTTCCCCTCAAACGAGGCTGGGAGCATGGCGGCGGTCGGGTGAGCGGATGGATGAAGGACGCCCGTTTTCTTTGGTCATTGCGCCATCTTGGGGTGGATGGAGTGATCGACCTCACCGCCAACGACCGCTCGGCGCTGCTGGCCTACGCCTCCGGGGCCCCGGTGCGCATCGCCCGACGACGGATGAAGGGGTTCACCGGACGCCGTCGGCTCTATACCCGGGAGGTGGCGGTGGATTCCCAACGCCCCATGGCCGCCCAATTGGTGCAAATCCTGGAAGGGCTGGACCTCCACCCCGAGGCGGAACGCTTCCCCCTCCGCCTGACCGTTCCGCCGGAAGACCAGGAGCGGGTGGACCGGCTGCTGGAAGGAGGCGGACCGTTTATCCATTTTCACCCCCTCTCCCGGCTGCCGGTCAAATGCTGGTCCGACGCGGGCATGGCCGCCTTGATGGACGAATCCCTGCGCCGCGGCTTCACCCCCGTGGTCACCGCCGCCCCCGATCCCTGGGAGATGGACAAGGTCCGGGCCATCCTCGCCCTCACCCAGGGGGAGCGGTGCCTGAATCTCTCCGGCCAACTCACCCTCAAGCAGCTGGCGGGCGTCACCCGCCGGGCTCGGCTGTTCGTGGGGGTGGATTCCGCCCCCATGCACATGGCCGCCGCCATGGCGACCCCGGTGCTGGCCCTCTTCGGCCCCTCCGACGAGCGACTTTGGGGACCGTGGCGCGTCCCCCACCGGGTGGTCAGCCGGAATTTGCCCTGTCGCCTGCCGTGCCACAACAAAAAAGGGTGCCAAACCCGGGAGTGCATCCGCGACCTCCCCATTCCGGACGCCCTGGTCGCCCTGTCGGCCCTACTGGACGATCTTCCCCATTCACGGTAAATATCGCCTCTGAACGCGGGGGCTTGTTGACCGAACCGCCTTCGTTAAGCGACAATAGTTCGTTTTCGTACCGATTCGGCTCCTCGCAAGACGGTGCCGATCCTCCTTCTCACACTTTCACACGTTCATGGGACGCGCTTCCAAAGCCGGGGCGCGGTGAATGGCTGGGGCGGCATGACCACCTTGACCCGAGGCGACCGCAACGAACTGACCGGACCCATGGGCTACGCCCTGCGCCAGGAGAGCGGCGCATTGACCGCCGTCAACCCCGCTTTGCGCCAGATGATTTTACCCTGGAGCGACCCGGACGCCTGGTGGCGCAACCTGCGGCAACGCATCGCCCTGCCCGCCCCCACCGAATGCCCCACCTGCGGCCTCGCCCAAACCTTGGGCTCCCTGGAAGTCACCCTGGAAGATCCCTCGGGCAAGGAACGCTGCTTCGACCTCTCCTTTTCCGGCCATGCCCACGGACTGGTGGAAACGGAAAACGGCGAACTGCTGATGGTGCGCGAGACCACCGTCATCCGCCACCGCATGACCCAGTTGAACAAAACCCTCACCCAGTACGAATCCCTCTGCGAATCCATCGAGGACGTTTATTACCGCACCGACATGGAGGGCAAGCTGGTCTTCATCAGCCCCTCCTGTCGAAAAATGATCGCCTTTCCCCCGGATGAACTGGTGGGAAAATCCATCATGGACCTCTGCATCGACCCGGAATACTGGTCCGAGTTGATGGAGCAGTTGAACGGCTCGGAGTGGGTGCAAGAGTTCGACATGGTGCTGCAATGCCGCCGGGGCAACCATGTGCCGGTGTCGATCAACGCCCGGGTGGTCAAAGGGGAGTCTGGAGAGCGGCTGGGGATCGAGGGGATCATCCGCGACATCACCGAACGGGAGCAGTTGGACAACGCCCTGGCGGAACGGACCCGCAAGCTGCAAGAGACCATGGCCGAACTGGAACACCAAAAGTTCGCCCTGGACCAGCACGCCATCGTCACCGTCACCGACGCCGAGGGCAAAATCACCTACGCCAACCGCAAAATGGTGGAGGTGAGCCAGTTCGCCCTGGACGAACTGCGGGGCCGCAGCCACGCCGTGTTCGAATCGGGGATGCACCCCAAATCCTTTTTCAAGGAGATGTGGCGCACCATCATGAACGGTCGGGTGTGGCGCGGCGAAATGTGCAACCGGCGCAAGGACGGGGCGCTGTTTTGGGTGGATTGCACCATCGTCCCCTTCATGACCCCCTCGGGTCGGCCCTATCAATACGTGGCCATCAGCACCGACGTCTCCGACCGCATGTTGGCGGAAAAACGGCTGGAACAGAGCCGGGGCTTTCTGCTGAGCATCGCCGACGCCATGGGCGAAGGGGTTTACGTGCTGGACCTGCAAGGGCGGCTCACCTTCTTCAACCAGGAGGCGGAACGGCTGCTGGGGTGGCGCGAGGCGGACCTGCTGGGGCGCAATCTCCACGAGTTGATCCACTACAAAAAAACCGATGGAACCCTGGTCTCCGCCGAGGAGTGCCCAGTCCATCGCAGCCTGCTGGGCCGCACCTATCGCATGGAGGAGGACCACTTCATCCGCAAGGATGGGGCCTTCATCCCTGTCTCCTACATCACTGCGCCGCTGATGGAAAACGGCGAAATCACCGGCTCGGTGGCGGTCTTCCAGGAGATCAGCCAGCGCCAGTCGCTGTTGCAGGAGCTGCTGCGGGCCCGGGACGCCGCCCTGGAGGCCTCCCGCCTCAAGTCGGAGTTCCTGGCCAACATGAGCCACGAAATCCGCACCCCGATGAACGCCATCGTGGGCATGAACGACCTGTTGATGGACACCCCCCTCAACGACGAACAACGGGAGTTCGCCGAAATCGTCAAGGAGTCGGCGGAATCCCTCCTCTCCCTGATCAACGACATTCTCGACTTTTCCAAAATCGAGGCGGGCAAGATCGATCTGGAGGAGTTGGACTTCGCCCCGGTGACGGTGGTGGAGGGATCGGCGGAGTTGTTGGCCTCCCAGGTCCACGACAAGGGCCTCTCCCTCATGACCTTCATCTCCCCCGCCATCCCGGTGATGCTCAAGGGCGACCCGGGTCGGTTGCGGCAGATGCTGCTCAACCTCCTGGGCAACGCCATCAAGTTCACCGACGAGGGGGAAGTGGTGGTCCGCGCCTGGGTCGAGGAAGAGACCCCCCGCACCATCACCCTCCATTTTTCTGTCAGCGACAGCGGCATCGGCCTGTCGCGCAAGGCCAGGCAGCGGCTCTTTCAACCCTTCACCCAGGCCGACGGGGAGACCTTCCGCAAGTTCGGCGGCACCGGGCTGGGGTTGGCCATCTCCAAACGTCTGGTGGAGCTGATGGGCGGCGAAATCGGCGTGGAGAGCGTCGAGGGCGAGGGCTCCACCTTCTGGTTCCGCATCCCCTTCAAACGCTCCGCCCCCGAGGCCGAACGGGAGAGCGAACAGCTCAACCTGACCCCGCTGCGCCACCGCTCCATCCTGTTGTTGGCCGATCGGGCCTCGGATCGGGAGATCCTGGAAGGCTATCTCACCGCCTGGGGGTTGCGTTGCGTCTCCGCCCAGGATGAGGAGGCGGCCATCGCCGCCCTCCGCGACCACGCCTTATCCGGACGCCCCTTCCACGCCGTGTTGGCGGACATCTCCTCCACCGAATCCGACGGACTCTCCTTCGCCCAAACCCTGGATCAGGAGGGGTTGCTGGAGTCGGCGCGGTTGATCGGCATCTCCGACGCCGACGACAAGGAGTGGGAGACCACCGCCCGCCAGGCGGGTTTCGCCGCCTGCCTGAGCAAACCGGTGCGGCAAAGCGAACTGGTGGACCGACTGGTGGAGGTGATGGCCCCCGAACAGGCCCGGGACAACGTGGAGAGCTTCACCAGCGCCGCCGCCCCCCGAGAGCCCGTCGCCCACGAACCCGACGCCTACGAGGCCCTGGAATCGGGCAAGCTGCTGCTGTTGGTGGAGGACAACCCGGTCAACCAAAAAGTGGCCCTGATGCAGCTGCGCAAGCTGGGCTACGCCGCCCATGCCGTCTCCAACGGCAAGGAGGCGGTGGAGGCGGTCTCCCATCTGCCCTACGCCCTCATCCTCATGGACTGCCAAATGCCGGTGATGGACGGTTTCGAGGCCACCCACGCCATTCGCAAGTGGGAGAGCGTCACCACCCGCCACATCCCCATCATCGCCATGACCGCCAACGCCATGAAGGGCGACCGGGAACGCTGCATCAACGCTGGCATGGACGACTATCTGAGCAAGCCGGTCTCGCCGGAGGATCTCAAGAAAAAGCTGGAATACTGGATCCCCAAAACCGCCTGCGAACTCCCCACCATCGAAATCAACCAGCTCCATCAGCTCTTCGGCCACAACGAGGACGAAATCCGGGATCTGCTGCACCACTTCCTCCCCTCGGCCCGTGAACTGATCGACCACCTGCTCGGGGCCTGCCAGCGGGAGAGCGTCGGCGACGTGGAAGACCTGGCCCACGAGATGAAAGGGGCCTGCGCCAATCTGGGAGCGGCGCAAATGGCCCAGGTGGCCCGCCGCCTGGAACGGCTGGCCGCGGCGGGGGATTGGCAGGAGATCCCCGCCTGTCTCGACGCCCTGGAACGGGCCTTCCACAAGGTGGAGGAGTTCGTGCGAAATTATTGACCCTTGAACCTTCCCTCCCCCGGGCTGGGCTGGACGGCCCGGGGGAGCGGGGAAAAACCGGCGTCCGGGTTCGGGATGCCAGACCCGCCCTTTTGTCCCGGGCGGTTTTCGTTTTTAATGTTCCACTTCGCCTCCGGGCCGGGGGACGCCTCGACGGGCTCCCAGACCCCTTCATTCACCGAAACACGCCCTCCCGGCGTTGGCGCGCCCTCGACTCACGGCAAGCGATGAACGGATTCAAGACACGGGACGACTACCGCCAGGCCCTCGCCCTCACGCGAGAGTTGCTGGAGCGGGCGGATCAGTTGGCCGGGCTGCCCATGCCCGACCGCCCCCTGGCGTTGGCCCGACGCACCGTGGACGCCCTGAACGATTTGATGCGGGAGCTGGACGGCGGACCCGCCCCCGATCCCAACCCCCTGCCGGTGCTGAAGGCCCTGGTGGTGGAGGACAACCTGCTGACGCAAAAATTGCTCACCCGTCTGCTGGGACTGAAGGGCCACGCCTGCCGCATCGCGGAAAACGGTCAGCAAGCCCTGGAATGGCTCTCCCGGGAGCCCTTCGATCTGGTGTTGATGGACCTGCGCATGCCGGTGATGGACGGCTGGGCGGCAACGACGGCGATTCGCGACGGGGAACGGCGCAGCGGTCGCCATCTGCCCATCATCGCGGTCACGGCGTTGACCAGCAATCAGGACCGGGAGCGGGCGCTGGATGCGGGGATGGACGGATTTCAAGGCAAGCCCATCCAGGCCGACGGCCTTTTCGCCGAGATCGACCGGGTGTTGTCGAACCTCCGCGCCGGGTCGTCCGGGCGGACCGCCGAATCCGAGGCCAAT
>JADGAP010000128.1 GCA_015231965.1 Magnetococcales bacterium
ACCCGCCAGGGGGATGATCCCCCTGGACCCGCAGTCGCAAAAGCGGGGGTGCTGATAGGATCTCGCACCGCCTCCCCCTCCCCTTCGGGTCAAAACATCCGCTCCCCCACCCGGATCACGTCGCCGGGCAGCACCGGGGCGTCGATGCCCACCTTGACCTCCTGGGCGTTCTCCTCCTTGCCCCGGCGCAACAGGATCTCCTTTTCGTTGGCCCGATAGGTGAACCCGCCGCCCATAGCCACCGCCTTGAGGATATTCATGCCGTTGACGTAGGGATAGCTGCCGGGAACCTTGACCTCCCCCAAAATGTAGAAGGGGCGATAGTTCATCACCTCCAGGTTGACCCGGGGGTGCTTGAGAAATCCCTGTTTCAACGCCTCGACGATGGCCGCCTCCCCCTCGCGGAGGGTTCCCCCCCCCACCTTCACCTGTCCCGCCAGGGGCAGGGCGATGAATCCCCCGCCGTTGATCTCGAACTCGCCGGAGAGGTCGGTCTCCTGATAGACGGTGACCCGCAACTTGTCGCCGGATCCCAGGATGTAGGAGGGGTCTTCCGCCCGGGCGAACCCCGGCGTCCGGAGGAGGAGCAAAACCGCCAACAGGGTCCAAAACCCGCGCCAAGACGACATGCGCCGAAGAGTCCTCATGGATTTCGTGGCTCGACGCCCCGGGATTCCTTCATCAGAAGCGATACCCCACATGGGCGGAAAGGACGTTTTGTTGGAAGTTGCTGTTGACGGCGGTGGAGGAGTTGTCGATGAACTGGTACTCCACCCCGGCGTAAAGGTTGCGGTCGAACTGATAGTTGCCGAAGAGACCGGCCTTGACGTTGTCATCCTTGCGGGTGAGGCTCTGATAGTTGCTGTTGGCGTAGCCGGTCTTGACCCCGATCTTGGCGTTGCGCAGCAGTTCGTGGTCCAGTTGCAGGTTGAACGAGGTTTGCACGATGCTGCCGGCGGCGGCCACGGTGGTTTCGCCGATGGTGCGTTGCAAGATCGTGGTCAGGGTGGTGAGGGGGGTGAGGTTCCAGATCAGGTTGGTTCCCGCCGTCCAGTCGGTGAAATCCTTGAGCGCCGGGTCTTCGTGGTGGCGCCCCATGAGGCCGACAAAGGCCTCGCCCACCAACTTGCCGCTGGCGCGAAAACCATAGCCCGCGTCCAGCCGCCAAACGTTGGCGTCCCGGTGCAAACCGCCGTCGTCCACCGTCTCGTCGTAGGCCACGCTGCCGAGGGTGGGCTGGAGGAAGAGGAAATCCTTCCGATTGTCCGGATCCGTCTCCATCCACACCCGGGTGACGAGGGAGTTTTCCCGCCGGTCCCGGTCATCGTTGTTGATAAAGCCGGTGGGGGTGCGGGCGTCCTGAAAATTATACTTCTGGGAGTTTCCCGTGACCTTCAGCTTGACCCTGGCGGGTTCGTAGACGTACTCCAGCTTGGCCCCGTATTGGTCGGAGCGGGTGGGGTCGGCACCGTTGACGTTATCGGGGGAGCCGCGGTCCTCGTGGTTGCGCGACCAACCGGGGGTCACTTCGAGCCAGCTTCCTTCCACGATGTCCAGTTTGCCGCTCACCCGGGTCATGAAGTCGTTGTGATTTTCCGTGGAATTTTCGAGATAGCGGAAAAAGCTCCCCTCCGCGTCGAATTGAAGCTGATGGCGGGTCCAGTCGCTCTGACCGTGAATCACAGGTTTGAACAGGGTGACGTAATCCTCCACCGTGTTGCTGGCGGTGGCGTAGATGTTGTCCTTGAAGCTCTCCTCCAGGCGCAGGTCGGGCAGCAGGAGAAAGGTTCCCAGCTTGATGCCGGTGGCGGCGTACTCCTCCGACTTGCGATCCGCCACCGGGGTGTTGCGCATGGCCTCGTCCTGTTCCATCCGCTGCTTGCGCAGATCTTGATTTTGCGTCGGATTTTGCGGCCCGTCCGCAGGCTTGGCTGGGTTGGATTCTGCCCCGAAAGCCGTGGGGACGCCCGCCCAAAGGGCGAGGACGAGCAGGGAAGCAAGGGAACGATGGGTCATGGCGATTTAATCCGATCCTGGAGAACCACTAAGGGAGCATCCCCGGTTCAGAATGGTTACGTGGGGGAACCCGAGAACCTTATTTGATCCGTAACATCTTGGAGCTGTTTGATCTGTTGATTGAGTTGGTCCTGATTATTGCGCTTGGCGGCGTCTTGCTGCTGTTGCTGCTGCTGCTGTTGCTGCTGTTGTGGCTGCTGCTGCACGATGATGGGGTCGGCGGTTCGGGCCTGGGTCTTTTCCACCTCGGTCAAAATGGGCTGCAAACCCCGGCTGACGTCTTGGCCCAGTTGCGTGGTTTGGGACTGGGTGGAGACGGAAGCGGTGGCGATCTGGGTCAAGGCGGCTTCGCTCCCCTGCCGTGCGGCGCTGAGCAGGGCGTTTTGCCCGGCCACGTCGGTTCCCACCACCGCCACCGCCTGCCGCACGTTGGTGGTGATGTTGCTGGCGTAGGTTGCCACCTTGTCCGCCTGGATGGACTCCCCTACCCCCTTGATCGCCGAACTGACCAGGCTGGAGATGACCGATCCCAACTGGGCCGAGGTGGCGGGGTTGCTCCCCAAATTGCGGATGACCACGTTCAGGGTGGCCCCCGCCCGATCTGGATCCTGCCTGGAAACCGCCTGCATCAGTTGCGCCATCCGATCGGGATTGCCCCCGGACAGCGTCGCGATCACCCGGGCGATGGTCTCCACGTCGCCGGATTGCATCGCCGCCCGCAAGGCCGGAGGCAAGGCGTTGAGGTTGGCGTTGTTGGCGTTGTTGGCGTTGGCCGGAGCGTTGCCCTCCGCCGCCGACGCGGGCGGGATGACCGCCGCCGCCAGGGTCGCCGCCGCCGTCAGGGCCAGCAGGCTCCGCATCAGGCGTCCCCGGCGGGGGGATGATTTCGTGGGGCGGCATTCGGACATGGCGAGACTCCTCAACAAGGGCGGAAACAACAAAGCTGCAACGCCGCGCCATCCCGCCAACGTGACCACGGAAGAATGGTTCGACGACCGGACCAACCCCACGAACAAAAACTTTCCCCCCAAACCGATCATTCTTACAAAAACTATCAACTCCACCCCGACCGTGTATTATACACAATCCATCATAACCCTTCTACCTCTTCCAACAAACCCGCCATTGAACAACTGAAATCAATAGGCCCCATTTCCCCGTAAAACGGTGAACACGGTCCGCCCCAAAATGACCCCATCCAGCCAAAGGGACCAATTGCGGATGTAGTAACCGTCCAGGGCCATTTGTCGCTCCAGGGAGGTGTCGCTGCGTCCGGAAACCTGCCACAGACCGGTGACGCCGGGGGTGGTTTCGCCCCGCAGCCGGGCGAAGGCCGGGGGAAAGCGGTCCAGGTGGTAGTCGGGCAGGGGGCGGGGGCCGACGAGGCTCATGTCGCCCCGCAGCACGTTCCACAATTGGGGCAGTTCGTCCAGACTGAACCGGCGGAGAAACCCGCCGACCCCGGGAATGACCCGGGGATCGCGGCGCAATTTCATGGCCCCTTCCCACTCTTGCCGCAGTTCCGGCGAGGCGGCCAGGATCGCTTGCAGTCGGGCCTCGGCGTCGGGGATCATGGTGCGGAGCTTCCAGAGCTTGAACAATCGTCCTTTTCGCCCCCGCCGGGTTTGGGCGTAAAACAGCGGCGCCCCCGGGGAGCGCCAGGCGACGGCCAACGCCCCGAGGAGCGTCAGGGGAGCGGCGAGGAGGAGCAAGGGGAGAGTCAGGAGCAGATCGAGGAGGCGCTTGAACAGCCGGTTGTGGGGCAACAGCAGGTTGCGGCGCATCTCCAGGCCGGTTCCCAGCCCGAGATGGCGGGCGACGGCCCATTGCTCCTCCAGCCCTTCCAACTCGGGCAGCACCACCACGTGGCGAAACGGGGAGCGGTCCACCCAGTCGGCGGAAAAGGGGGTTTCGGGGGTGGGCAGGAGGATGGCCGCATCGACCGCGCTGGCGGACCAGGCTTGAGGATCGTCCGAGGCAAGCCCGTCGCCTTCATGGGGCGCGACGTGGGGAAGATAGCCCAGCAGCGGTTGGGCGCGGAGCTGCTCCACCAGCCGTTGGGCCTTGTCCGGCGGACCGAGAATCACCACCGGCTGCCCCCACAGCCCCAGGCGAAGCAACAGTCGGCGCACCAACGGATCCCACAGGGGCAGCAGCAGCAGGGCCTCGGCGAGGGTGATCAACACCACCCCCCGGGACCACAGGCCGCGCTGCGCCAGGGTGTCGTAGGCCAGCATGACGGCGAACATCAGCGCCGTGACGAGTACCCGCCGCCGCAGCCGCTCCTGGGCGGGGAGTCCATAGCCGGGGTAGAGTCCGGCCAGGGCGAAGGCGGGGGGCAGGGTCCAGACGCCGAACAAAATGCCGGTCCACGCGGGATCCGACAGAGAGATGGGGATCCACCAGGAGAGGGCCTGGCGCAGACTCGCCGCCGCCAGCGCCAACCCCATCAGCAACGCCCCGTCTGCCGCCCCTTGCCACAGCGGAGCCCAAGATCGTAAGCGCGAGAGACGGCGCGGTTGCATGCAAAATCCATCCTCTCTTATGATCATGGAACAAACGATGGCGATAAGCAAAATATCAGGGCGCGGCGACCTTCATGAAAACTCTACACATGGCCCCGGAGGATGTCAAATCATCGGATGAACCATCACCTGAAAGTTATATTGGCCATTCACCGGACATCGCCGTTCTGATCACCTGCCACAACCGCCGCTCCCAGACCTTGGCTTGTTTGGACCATCTCGCCGCCCAAACGGCCTCGGCCCGTCTGGAAATATTTTTGGTGGACGACGGCAGCGCCGACGGAACCGGAGAGGCGGTGCGGGCTCGCCATCCCCGAGTGCGGGTCATTCCGGGGGATGGAACCCTGTATTGGAACCGGGGGATGATTCTCGCCCAGCAACACGCCCTGGCCTCCCCGCTCCCCTGGGATTTTCTCTGGTGGCTCAACGACGACGTGCGGCTCCACCCCACCGCCCTGGCGGGGATGCTGGCGGATGGTGCCGCGCTGCGGGAAGCCCAGGGACGGGATTCCATCCTGGTGGGCGCGACGGAGGATGGGTTGGGGCGATTCACCTACGGCGGACAGGTCCGAACCAGCCGCTGGCATCCCATGCGCCTGGAGAGGGTTCTGCCCCGGGGGGAGCCGGTGGCGTGCGACGCCTTTCACGGCAATGGCGTGCTGATTCCCCGCTCGGCGTTCCAGACGTTGGGAACGCCGGACCCCGCCTTTTCCCACGCCATGGGGGACACGGATTACGGCCTGCGGGCCTCGGCCCTGGGCCTTCCCGTCCACCTCGCCTCGTCGGTGGTCGGGATCTGCCCCCGCCCCCCCCCAGGCTCCGCCCCCCTGGCGCCTCCCCGGCCTCTCCTGGCGGGAACGCTGGAGCCGCTTCATCGCCCCCAAGGGGCGCCCTCCCGGCGAGACGGCCCATTTTCTTCGTCGCCACGCCGGGATGTTCTGGCCGATGATCTGGGGCTGGACCCTGCTTCGCGCCTGGTTCGCCGACGGAACGACCGGGACCGCCCCCCCCGCCCCGCCGCCGTTGCGCATCGCCCTGCTGGAGGAGACGGTCCCCCATTATCGGCTGCGTTTTTATCACCATCTGGCGGCGACGGAGGGGATGGTTTTTCATGTCTATCATGGCGACGCCCCCCCCGAGGGCGTCACCGCCCCCTCCGCCCGCCTCCCCCTGGCCCTCCCCAAGAGACGGGTTCGCAATATTTTCTGGCCCTTCGGTCAAGGCCGGGTGATGTGGACCACCGGCGTCTGGGCCATCCTGTTCGGCGGCTACGACGCCCTGATGGTCTCCCATCACGTTCACAGCCTGACCGTCTGGTTCTGGTGGCTGGCCCGGCGGCTGGGGGTGGGGCCGCGCTTGCTGCTCTTCGGACACATGGAGCAGCGCGCCCCGCCCGTCGGCTGGGGGGAAAAACTTCGCCACGCCTTGCGACGGTGGCAACTTTCGGGCGGGGACATCCTGCTCCCCTACGCCCCGGCGGGGCGGGACAACGCCTTGCGGCTGGGGGCCTCGGCCCACCGGATCTTCGTGATGAACAACACCCTGGACGCAGCCTGGCTGCGGCAGGCGGCCGCCTCGCCGGAAACGGCGGCCTGGCGGGAGGAGATGGCCCGGGATTGGGACTTGGCGACGCAACCCGTCGCGCTGTTCATCGGGCGGCTTTACGCCGACAAGGGGGTGGATCGGTTGATCGACGCCGCCCTCGCCTTGCGGGAGCGGGGGCATTCCCTCCAACTGCTGCTGGTGGGGGATGGGGCGGAACGGTCGCGCCTGGAGCGGCAAGCCGGGGACCGTCCGGGGATCCGGTTTCTCGGTTCGATCCAGGACGAACACCGGCTGGCGGCGCTGTTCTCCCTGGCCTGGATGGTGGTGATCCCCGACGCCCTGGGGTTGGCGGCGGTCCATGCCCTGGCCCACGGCAGGCCGGTGATCACCGCCCGCCACTCCCCCCGTCACGGTCCGGAGGCGGCCTCTATTCAGGACGACGTCAACGGCCTGCTGGTGGATTCCCTCGACGCCGCCAGCCTAGCCGACGCCATGGAATCCCTCCTCACTCAACCGGAACGACGACGGTGCCTGACGGAAGGGGCCTGGGAGAGCGGCGGGGGTCGGACCATGGAGACGATGGTGGCGTCCTTCCTCCGGGCCATTCATCAGGCGGTGGGGCGATGACCCGCCCCCTCCTCCCCCGACTGGGGAGCCCCGGGAAAGGACGCTGACGCCATGAACCGCTGGATCGCCGCCTATCGTCGGATCGTCCGCGCCGCCGCCCCGGATCTCTGGTGGAACCGTCGCTTCGTCCGTCGCGCCCTGACGGGGTTCCGCCCCCGGGTCTGCCTGGACCTGGGGGCCGGGTCCGCCCCCCTGGAGGCGACGGTGCGCCAGTGCGTTCCCGCCGTCCGCTACTGGAAAACCGATCTCCCCCCGGCCTTCGAGCAGGATTGGGCCGCCGACGCCGCCCGGTTGCCGCTGCGGCGGGAGAGCGTGGATCTGGCGCTGATGATGGAGCTGCTGGCCCATCTCCCCGAACCGGACCAGGCCCTGGCGGAGGCGCGCCGGGTGCTGACCCCGGGGGGCCGCCTGCTGGTGAGCTATCGTTTTCTCCATGGCGAATGCGCCCTTCACGACTACCATCGCTGGACCCATGAGGGAATGACGGCGCGGCTCGCCCGGGCGGGATTTCGCATCCTCGACCATCGCCGCCAGGGGGGGCTGTTCTTCGCCCTGACTCAAGGGCTGGCGGGGGTCGTCCCCTCGCTGATCCCCGGAATGCGCGGCGGTTGGCGCAGTCGGCGGGACGGGTGGGGGGCGCTGCGCCTGGCAACCCTGGTGCTGCTCCAACTCCCCTTCCAGCTGCTGGGGTTCGTCGCCCTGGCGCTGGATCGCCTCCTGCCCCTGAAGGGGTTCTACTCCGGCGGGATGGTCCTGGCGGAAAAGCCCGACGACGGAGCGGCGGGGGGGAATCATGGCTGAACTGCGTTTCGTCTGCTCGTGGGACGACGGTCATCCGCTGGACCGGCGCTTGGGGGAGCTGCTAACGCGACACGGCTTTCCCGCCGCCTTTTATCTCGCCTCCCAAGGGGTGGAGGGGCGTCCGACCCTCGCTGCGTCGGCAATTCGCGACCTCGCCCAAGGGTTCGAGATCGGCGGCCACACCCGGAGCCATCCCGACCTCCCCCGCCTCCCCTTGGCGGAGGCGCGGCGGGAGGTGGTCGAAAACAAGGCGTGGCTGGAGGAGATCCTGGGGCGGGAGATCACGGGATTTTGCTATCCCAGGGGACGCCACGCCCCGGCGGTCCGGGAGTTGGTCCGGCAGGCAGGATTTCGTTACGCCCGGACCACCCGCCCCCTGTGTCTGGATCCCGGCGCGGACCCCTGGCGCCTGCCGGTGACGGTCCAGTGCCATCCCCATTCCCGGGGAGTCCTGGCGCGGCAATGGCTGAAGCATGGCGACTGGGGAAAACGCTGGGGAATCTTCCGGGCCATGGCGGGGGGATCGGAGCTGCTGGACGGCCTTACCGCCGCCCTGGAGTCGGGACTGCGGCGGGGCGGGGTGTTTCACCTCTGGGGCCACTCCTGGGAGGTGGAGGCGGGGGGGCTTTGGTCGGTGCTGGAGACCTTCCTCGCCCGGGCGGCGGAACAGATCCCCCCGAGCCATCGCCTCGCTCCGGGGGATCTCTTTCCGGTTCCGGCGGAACGCCCGGGCGAGGCGCGGGGGAAGAATCCGGAAAACCTCCGCCCCCTGGTCGCCGCGGCGGATCCTGAAGGGGCGTGACGCCTGAAATGGGGGATGGGAATGCGGCTGTTGCTGGTGCATAACCGCTATCGCCAGCGGGGGGGGGAGGATCGGGCCTTCGACCTGGAGCGCCAGGCCCTGCTCGACGCCGGAGTGACGGTGGAGAGCTTCCTGCGGGACAATGACGGCGATCTTCCCGACGCCCCCGGTCTCGCCTCGGCCCTGGGGGCGATCTGGTCCCCCGCCGCGTTTCGCGCCCTGGGGGCGACCATGGATCGCTTCCGCCCGGAGGTGATCCACGCCCACAATCTGTTTCCCCTCATTTCGCCGTCGCTTTACGACGCCGCCCGGGCGCGGGGCGTTCCCGTGGTCCAGACGTTGCACAATTTTCGTTTGGGGTGCGTCAACGGCCTTTTCTTCCATCAGGGCCAAACCTGCACCCGCTGCCTGCATCGATCCCTCCCCTGGCCGGGGGTGGTTCGGGGATGTTATCGGGAGAGCCGGGCCGCCTCCGGGGCCGTCGCCACCCTGATCGGGGTCCATCGGCTGCTGGGAACCTGGCGGCGCAAGGTGACGCTCTTCCGGGTGTTGAGCCACGCCTCCCGGGAGCGTTTCATCACCCTGGGATTGCCGCCGGAGCGGCTGGTGGTCTGCCCCAACCTGACGCCCCCTCCCCCGCCGCCCCGCCCGCTCCTCCCCCCGGGGGGCGCCCCGCGAAACGGCGTCCTGTTCGTCGGTCGGTTGAGCCCGGAAAAAGGGGTGGAGCTGCTGCTGGATCTTTGGCGGGCGGGGGGAGCGGGACTCCCCCCCCTGACCCTGCTGGGAGACGGCCCCCTGAGCGGGCTGGCGGACCACGCCCCCCCCGGCGCGACCTTCGTCGGCCGGGTCGCCCCGGAGGCGGTCGCCGAGGCCATGGAGCGGGCGGCGTTTCTCGTCATCCCCTCGTTGTGCTGGGAAAATTTTCCCATGGTCGCGGCGGAGGCGATGGCCCGGGGGCTGCCGATGCTGGCCTCCCGGGGCGGGGCGCTGGAGGAGATGATCGACCACGGTGCCACCGGCCTGCTCCTCCCCCCCGGCGACCGGGCGGCGTGGGCGGCGGCCATCGGCTGGGCGGCGGAACATCCCCAGGAGTTGGCCGCCATGGGGCGACGCGCCCAACAGACGGCGCAACAAAGGTTTTCAGAAGCGCGAGTGCGGGATCAATTGCTGGGATGGTTCGAGGAGGCGATGCGGCGCGAGCGGGAAAGGGCCGGGAGGCGAGGAATCAGTGGGGCAGGAACAGCTTGAGGAAGATGGCCATCACCCCGGCGACGCACACCGCCATGCCCCACTTGATCGGCGCGATTTCGGCGGCAATCTCCAGCTTGAGTTCGCGAAGGTCACGTTTGGTAGCGGCTTCCAGTTCCTTCAGATCGCGCTTGGTCGCGAGATCGTTCAGGTTGGCATCGAGCAGCTCCTTTTGCACCTCGGCCAGGGCTTCGGCCTGCTTTTCCTCGAAGCCCGCGGATTTAAGCGTCTTGACGTACTTTAGCGTGTCGAAGGTGACGGCGGCGGTGGACATGTTCGCTCCTCGGTTCACTTCTCGAGGCTCCATTTTAACCGCTCTCCCCTGGCGACTCAATCCCAATCGTTGGGGATCTCCCGAAAAGGCCCATGGCATGACGCCCCCCCCCCTCCCTACCCTGGATATCGCCGGAACCCGCCTTCACATGATCGGGTTGGAGCAGGCCGTCGCCCTGGCCGAGGCGTGGATTCGCCAGGGGAGGCCGGGGGTTGTCTGTCACGTCAACGCCCAAGGCATCGTGGTGGCGCGGCGGGATCCAGAGTTGGCCGCCGCCTACGCCGGGGCGGATCTGGCCGTCGCCGACGGCATGCCCCTGGTCTGGCTGGGACGGCGTCGGGGGTTTCCGGAGGTCGGACGGGTCTACGGCCCGGACTTCATGACCTTGCTCATGCAACGGACCACCCTCCCCGACGGAAGCGGTCCCGGCCATTTTCTCTTCGGCGCCAACGAAGTCGTGCTGGAGGCGCTGCAACGCCGCCTGGAGGCGCGCCATCCGGGCCTTCGCATCGTGGGCCGGCTGGCCCCCCCCTTCGGGGCGTGGGACGAGGCGGAGTCGGCGCGACACCTCGAACGGATCAATCAGAGCGGCGCGGCGGTGGTCTGGGTGGGGTTGGGGGCACCCAAACAGGAGATCTGGATGGCCCGTCATCGCTCCCGGCTCACCCCGCCGCTGCTGGCGGGGGTGGGGGCCGCCTTCGATTTTTTCGCCGGAACCAAGCCCCAGGCCCCCCGTTGGATGCAACGTTCCGGTCTGGAATGGCTCTTTCGCCTGCTCAGCGAGCCCCGACGGCTGTGGCCCCGTTATCGGGAGGCCGCGCCCCAATTCATTCGGCTCACGGCGCGGGAGTGGCTGGCGGGGCCGTTGCCGGAACGGCGGAATCCCCCCCCGCCGCCGCCGGAGGGAGGGTGAGCTTGTTCATCGCCCCGGCCAGGTCGCCTTCCAGCAGCAGGGGAGTGGTGGGG
>JADGAP010000129.1 GCA_015231965.1 Magnetococcales bacterium
GCATGGAATCAACGGCTGGATTCCCGCTTTCGCGGGAATGACGGTTTATTTTTTGAAATGAGTTCCTTGCTCTCTCAAGCTCATGGTGCGCCAATCTCAAATGGATCGACTATATCATGTCCCCTGACTTGACCCTGTGCCAATGGCGCGTCCGCAGTGAAACGCCGATTCCCGATCTGCTCCCCTGGGGCGGCGACGACCGGGTGCCGGATCTGGTCATCCGGCTGGGGGAGGTGCCCCCGCCCTCGGATTTGGTCCACAACGGCCCGTTGTTGCAGATCGGGGCGTCGGGGGCGTGCCGATTCGCCCTGCCGGGGGTGGCGGCCTATGGCGTCTCCCCCGCCGGGGACGAGGTGGTCATCGACGCCGTCCTGGACCCCGCCTCCGCCGACGTGCGGGTCTTTTTGTTGGGCACGGTGCTGGCCATCCTCTGCTTCAAGCGGGGGTTGATTCCGCTGCACGCCAGCTGCGTCCGGCTGGGGGGGCGGGCCGTCGCCTTCGTCGGGGCCTCGGGATTCGGCAAGTCCACCCTGGCCGGGGCCTTCGTCCGGCAAGGGGTTCGGCTGCTGGCCGATGACGTGACGGTCCTCGACGTCACGACCCCCGGCGGTCCCCTGGTCCTGCCCGCCTTTCCCCGCCTGAAATTGCGCCTGGACGCTGCCCGGGAACTGGGTTTGCCGGTGGAAGGGGCGGAACGGTGCCAGCGGATGGTGGAAAAGCTCCATCTCCCCGTCGAGGCCTTCTTTCATCCCCAACCTCTGCCCCTGGCGGCGGTCTATCATCTCCAGGGGGCGCGGGAGGAGTCCGCCTCCGACGCCGTCGACAGGGTCGCGCCGTTTTCCAACGTGGAATCGGTGTTGGCGCTGCATCAGGGGTTGTATCGGATGCGGCTGGGGGAGCGGCTGTTGGGCCGGTCGGCCCTCTTCGCCGCCGCCGGGCGCCTCTGCTCCGCCGTTCCCGGCTTCAAACTGGTCCATCGCGGCGGCGGACTGGGGGATCTGCCCCGTCTGGCGGAGTCGGTGGCCCGGCGTCACCAGGCGGCGGAAGCCCCGGAGCGATGAACGGCGCGCCCGGCAAGGGATTCCACTGGCTGGCCTCCTATCCCAAATCGGGCAACACCTGGCTGCGGCTGGCGCTGCGCAGCCTGGAACAGGGCGGCGTCCCCATCTCCCTGGCCCAACCCAACGCCTGGGCCCCCATCGTCAGCGCCCTCCCCTTCTTCGAGCAGGCCCTGGACGTGGAGGCCGCCGATCTCACCCTGGAGGAGATCGAGCGGTTGCGCCCCCGCGCCCTGGAGGTGGAGGCGCGGGAGGCCCCCGGCCCCCTCTTTCGCAAGGTTCACGACGCCTGGACCCTTACCCCGGAGGGCGAGCCCCTCTTTCCTCCCCGGCTCACCCTGGGAACCCTGATCATCGTCCGGGATC
This sequence comes from Magnetococcales bacterium, assembly GCA_015231965.1. Classification (GTDB taxonomy): domain Bacteria; phylum Pseudomonadota; class Magnetococcia; order Magnetococcales; family JADGAP01; genus JADGAP01. The sequence continues at coordinate 1,425 of JADGAP010000129.1, forward strand.
CCCGGGACGTGGCCGTCTCCTACGCCCATTTCGCGGGCATCTCCCTGGATCGCTCCATCGCCTTTCTCGCCAATCCCCAAGCCCAACTGGCCCCTTCGTTCCGCGATGGCGAGGGGCAGATGCGTCAACATCTGGGATCCTGGAGCGACCACGTCGCCAGTTGGCTGGAGGCCCCCGGCATGAATCCCTTGTTGTTGCGCTACGAGGAGATGAAGGCCGATCCCCTGGAGACGTTGCGACAGGCGGCGCGGCATGTGGGATGGAATCCGACGGAGGAGGGGTTGGCGCGGGCGACCGAGGCCACCCGCTTCGAGACGCTGCAAGCCATCGAACGGCGGGAGGGGTTCGGAGGCAAGGGGGCGGGGAAGGTGCCTTTTTTCCGGCGGGGCGAGGTCGGGGGGTGGCGCGATGTCCTGACCCCGGCGCAACAGGCCGCCCTCGAGGAGGCCCACGGCCCGATGATGGCCCGCCTGGGGTATCTATGAATCTATGCCATAGTCGTTCCAATTCAAAATGGCGCATTCCCTCAAGTGGAGCCGGGTGACGCAACCAACGTTTCCCTCACTATAGTCGTTCCAGTTCAGAATTGCACATCAGGTCAACCGGCACCTGGGGGTGCAACCCACTTTATAACAACGAAAACGTCATTCCCGCGAAGGCGGGAATCCAGCGGCTTTAAAGGTGTCATGGGCACGCGCAATGACGCATCAATCGACTATAAAATCATGGTGATACAAACATTTTACGCGCCGCCTGGTTCTCAAAGTCACTGGATTCCCGCTTTCGCGGGAATGACGGTTCATTTTGGGTATGGAATCCTTGCATCTGCAATCTCCGCATGAGCAAATCTCAATTGGAACGACTCTATGAAAGGGGCGCGCCCTCTTCCGCCCACTGGATGAACTGGGCGACGTGCAGGCTGCGATGAAGCACCGCCCCGTAATCGACGAAGCGGGCCGACTGGACGTCGTCGGGCCAGCGGGCCTCCAGGGCTTTCATGCGGGGAACGTCCAGAACGCGGCGCACCAGGGGGGAGCGTTCCACCTGGTCCAACGCCTGACGGAGGGCCGGGCGTTGCAGGGTCATGCGGTGGAGAAACTCCGGGCATTGGTCGCCGATGCGGGTCTCCTGGATCACCGCCGGGGGGAGGCGATCGGCCAGGACGCGACGCGCCAACCAGCGGGTGACGCCGTGGCGCAGGTATTGATCATCGGGAACGGCGTAGCAGAACTCCAGCAGGTCGCGATCCCCAAGAGGGTCCAGGAAATCGAGGCCAAACAGGGCTCCGAAGGCCGTGTTATGCAGCGGTCGGGCCTGCAGGGCGGTTAACCAGCGGCTGCGACGGGTGGTCGCGTCGCCCGGCAACCATTTCACTTCCCACCCGTCACGCCCCATCTCGGCGACGAACTCTGGACGAATGGCGATGGCGTGATGGACGGCGGACTGTTCCGGATGTCGCCATTTCAGCCATCGCCTTTTCGCGGCCTCGGGCAAGGCGGGAAACACAACATCGGATTTCCAAACCTTCCACGGGGAGCGTCCGCTCCTTTTGGAAATTGCCAAGGTCTCCCTGGCCAGGGCCCGCCACTCTCCCCGCTTCGCCAGGGTGGGCAACGCCTCCATCCCTTCCCAACTCAATCCGTGGTTGCCGGAAGCCCCTGTCAGCAGGCGGTCGGCCCCCAAGGATTTCGCCCGCTCGAACAGCGGCGCGAACCACCCCAGGGAGAGCGGATTTCGCACCGGCATGCCGATGGTTTTGAACACCTGGCGCGGATCCTCATCCAGAGGGTGCAAGGAGGCGCTGGAAATAAATTCGGCCCGGATGTTGGCCTGAAATGCCGCCGTTTGGCGGGCGAGAAAACGTTCGTCGGAGAACTTCCCGGGTCGCTCCAGCCATGGAACCCCTTCGGGGGGATGGGCGGTCAGGGTGAAGATCGTCTCCGGAGCCAGCAGGCGGGCGGCGGTGGCGACCACCGAGGCGGCATCCAACCCGCCGCTCAACAGGCTGACCGTGGGGCCGGGGCCTCGCAACATTCGCCTGACGGCCTGATCCAGCAGCGCCCGACCCATCTCCACATACGCTTCGTCATGGGCCAGCCGCAAGGTCCGCGTCCAGTCCGGCTCCCAATACGTCCGAACTTCCGGGGTTTTTCCCTCCTCGAAAATGAGCCGGGAGGCGGCGGGAACCCGGCGAATCGCCTTGAAAAACGTCCCGGATTTCGAGGAGGGGGCGTCGGTCAAAAAATCGACCAGAAAGGGTTCGTCCAGGGAGCGATCCAGACTTGGCGACGCCAACAGGGGCGGGAGCATGCTGGAAAAAAATAAAACTTCTTTATCCAGAACATAATATAAGGCGCATCGTCCCAACGGGTCGGTGGCCAGAGTCAGTCTGCCGAGTTCCTCTTCCCAATGGGCCAGGGCGAAATCTCCCCGAAAATGGCTGGGAGCAGCCTCCCCCCATCGCTCCATGGCCGCGGAAGCGACCGCGCCATCGTCGAGGGGCTGCGGGGAGCGGGAGAGATCCAACTCAGCAATCAGATCCTTCCGATTCCCCAACACGCCATGGAAAAGCGAAAGGGAGTTCCCCCCCCTGCCGACGACCGGCTGCCGCCCGCCTTGACCCTCAGGGGCGATGCGACGGGGCGCGTATGCCAGACAAACCCGGCCCTTCCGTTCAAAAACCGGCCTCCCAGCGTTAAGCCGGACCACGGCCGATGCCATGCGCTCGATGTGGCCCCCAGGAATGGGCGATCCATTCAGGCTGGCCGCGCCGAAAATGCACCCCATTCAGGAGGTCACGCCACTAATGGAATCACCACCGCTCCCGGACCGGGTACGCGTAATCTCGGCAATCTCTCGAACTTCCAACACCGGCTTGACCCAGGGTTGGGGAGCCGCGGCGGGCGCAACGGGGATCGTGGAATCGCTTTCGAGAGGATTGGGCATGGCGGGCCGCCTGAGTTGGGGGATGACACGGATGAACGGAGGCATTATATCAAACCGCGACGACAATGAAAGAGCTTCGAGGAACGATTCCTGTCGTCCCGAGCGCGAACCAGCGGCTAGGAGCGGGGCAGACGTTCCAACAATTCATGTTTCGCCAACTCCTCGAGGAAAGCCAGGGTCTCCCGCCGCATCTCTTCCGGGTCGCCGGTGTAGTGTTCCTTCAAACGGGCCAACAGGCTTTCCACCGTGATGGGCTGTTCCAGCAGACGCCAAATGGCCCCGCCGCTGCCCTGCAAGCCGAAATAGAGCCCGCGATCCGGGCTCATCATCACCACCTCGCCATCCACTTCCGTCACCAGCACGTGGGATGAGCGACGGACAACGCGATGCCATTCCATGGGAGGTCTCCACCGCCTTCCAGACGTTCCTGGAGCGAGATCCCCCCGTCTTAATTCTTGGATAAGACGGGTTCATCCTTTCGCCCCTCATGCCCTCATTTGTAAGCCATTCCGCCGCACGGGTCAAAGTCGCGGGGTTGAGGGGCGAAGAGGGGGGAAGCGCCCCGATCCGTGGGATGGGGTGCCGCTCCCCTCGCAACGGCACCCCCCCTTGCGTGACCAGGGCGGGATGGACGGAAAGGTCAGTTGAACACCGCCTGGTAAGTCACCTCATTCGTCGCGCCGTTCTTGGCGATGGGAACAATGAAAAATTCCCACGGATCGGCGTTTTCCCGATGCAGGGTGTAGACGCCCTGGGGACAGTGGTCATCGTGAACGCCGGAGAAAAAGATGGTGAAGGGGTCGCGCACCTTGCCGAAAAAGTCCGGCGTCTTGCCCTTGCTCTCCACCTTGGTCACGGTCACTTCCAACACGCCTCCCTCGGGATGCGTCAATTTCAAGGTTTGACCTTCCGCTTGTTGGGCCTCTTCAAACGTGGGCAGGGACATGGGGCTCCTCCTGGGACGAAGTGGACGCTGGAAAGCGTTCCATCAAGTAATAGGGTCCGGTCTCGCCGGTTACAACGAACCCCAGGCGGTCGTAGAGCCGCCGGGCGGGATTGAAAATCTCCACGTGGATCGACACCTTGCGGGCGTCGATGTCGGCTTCGGCGAACAGCTGCCGAAACAGGGCGGTGGCGTAGCCGCGATGGCGGAATTCCGGCAAAAAGGCGATATCCACCACGCGCAGCTCCCTTGCGGAACGATACAGACAAAGTCGCCCGGCCTCGATTCCATCCGCCAGCGCCACCAGAAAGCTGGCGCAGGCGTAGGCGGTGGCGTAGTGCTGGCGTTGCGCCCGGAACTGGAACTGGAGAAAGGCGATCTTCTCCTCGTCGCTCCAGTGGGAGGCCGCCTCCAACTCCGGCCAGCGCACGGAAAAGTAGAGCTGTTGCAGAAACGCCTCGTCGGCCGCCGCCTCGGGGCGAAAGGTCAGCCCGAGGCTCGCCAACTCCTCCTCGCCGGAAAGGAGCGGCGCCGGGTTGGGGACGGAGACGGACGGGTTGTTGGGCATGGCGCGCTCAGTTGAAGTCGGGATAGTTGCCGTAGAGGCAGATGATGAAGTTCAACGCCTGATAGGGTTGGCGGTTTTCGTGGGGGGCGGGGGACGGGGAGCCCCACGGCCCGATGGTGCTGGGGTGCATGTCCACGCTTGGCGTGGCACTCGCGGGCGCGAACGCCTTTTGGAGCACTGTATTGTTGTACACGCCATTGAGCAACGCATTTGGGGCGGGAGTGGGCAGAAGATCCGGTGGAGATAAATTCCCACTCACGGTATGGGAATGGGAGGGGGTGTTGTAACCGGAGAGGGTGACCACCGAGGAACCCAGTTGCTGCCCCAACTTTTGATTATAGGGCAAGGCGGGATTCTGCCCCGCCCCCGAGGGAACGCAGCCGCTGAAGTTGGGCAGCTTGAACGACTGCGTGGGATAAGACGAGCTACCATAGGTCGTCCCGATGATGGTGTAGAGGGCCGGATTCTGCTGGATGGTAATGACCATCCCATTGCACGAGGCCCAGTCTTGCGGCGGATAGTTGAAGGCCACCATGCGGATTTCACCGATAAAAGGATCCATGTTCATTCACTCCCAACGGCTCGGCGGTTGGCGAAAGTTCCTGAAGGGGGGCGCGTCACGGGTTTTGGGATGGGAAAAGCCCCTGGGTGCAGATGATGAAGTTGAGCCCGAAAGAGACCATCAGGTTGTTGTGGGGGGAGTCGGCAGGGGTGTTGCTCTCCACGGCGCTGCCGGCCAATTGAAACGCCAGAACCTTGGAAGGCGGGGTTTTGCAGTAGAACTTGTCGCCGGGAGGCGGGTTGGGGTCGCCGCTGGCCAGCATCGACGCGACTTGCGGGGTCGTGCTGGTGGCCACCGAGGTCAGGGCGGTGAAGGCGTGACTATGGCCCGGAAGGTTGGCGGTGGTGAGTTGAACCGTCGCGGCGCCGTCATATTGCCCGGTGATGCGGGGGGTCAGGGGGGTGGTCTGGGGAGGGGTTCCGCTCACGCCCGCTCCTTGACCCACCAGGCACCGCCCCCGCAGATCGGGCAGTTTGAAATTGACCTTCCCATCTCCACCCCAGATCGTACCGATCACGGCGAACAACGCCTCGTTCCCGTTAACGGGCATCGCTGTTCCATCGCAAAGATGCCAGTTATTGGGGATTCTGGTACTGGGCCAAAGCTTGATTTCCCCCAGATATGCGTCCATTGCTTCGCTCCTTGTCGCGTAAAGGGCACCGGTTGATTGGTGAGGCGCGCCGTCATTGATGGGGGGGATAGTTGCCGATGGTGGCGATACAGAAGTTGACCACCGCGAAGGGCTGCATGTTGTTGTGCCCCGCGCCGCCGCCCGTCACCCCGATGGTGGAGGGGGCAAGAGCGACCTCCTTGGTCGAGTCGTAGTTGGCATAGAGATTGGTGGGGGTGGAATCTCCCTCCTGGGCATAGATCGATTTACCGGCGGCGGCGGGGGCGGCGGGGTTCTGCACCGTGCCCACCGCCGAGGTGGCTTGGAAGGCGTGGTCGTGCTCGGGGCAGTTGTTCGAGGTCAAGGTCACCGTCTCCGCCCCGCCTTTCTGCCCGAGGATGAGATTCTCGCGGGTGTCGGGAAAAGACCCCCAGTAAACAGGGGTGCGGCCTCGCAGGTCGGGCAGGTTGAAATAGGTTCTGTTGTCCCCCCCGTAGTAGAGCCCAAGAAGCGAATTCAGCGCCGCATTCTGTTGTATGGGCATCGACGCCCCATTGCACAGCGCCCACCCCTGTGGCGCGAATGCGAATCCGAACACTCGGATCTCTCCCAAAAATGGTTCCGCCATCTTTTGTCTCCCGTGATTTGAGTGGTGCAAGGAGTTGCCAACCTTTTCCATTCGTCGGCCGCCTTTCCGCGACGCATGACTTTTTGCAGCGTATCAGAATGCCTTGGGTGGCGCCAAGTCATCATCTTATAAATGACCAGCATTTTCATGCCGTCGAACCCATCGAATGGAATAGGATGTCAGAATTGGTTGGAATCTCCATGAATAGCCTTGATTTGAGCGATGATTTATCACGGACAAGGCACGATCGGGGAAAAACGGAAAATATGGATCATTCAAAAAAACGAGCATGGTATTTCATGCTGTATTAGTATTCAATCATCGAATCCGGGACATGAAATACCGTAATCATATGGGATATTTATAACCATCCGCCCCCGGTTTCACGGGGGGACGGCGGGGCGGGAAGGGGGCGACGGGGCGAGCGGCGGGGCGGAATCAATCCCGCAGTTCGCGACCGGTGAGACGGAGGAAGACATCCTCCAGATTGGCGGGGCGGCGCAGGATCTCCCAATCGGGGCGATCGACCAGCAGCCCGGCGGCCTGGACGGGGTCGGCCAGGTGGCAGTGGCAGGCGTCGCCGATCACCTCCACCCGTCCCGGGAGTTGTTCACACTCCTCGGGGCGCCAGGGGGGGCCGCCGGGGCGGCGCACCTCCACCACTTCCGGCTCCACGTGACGCCGAATCAGCGCCAGCGGGGAGTCCAGGTCCAACACCCGGCCTTGATCGAGGATGAGGATGCGGTCGCACAACTGGGCCGCCTCTTCCATGTAATGAGTCGTGAGCAGCAGCGTGGTTCCCGCCTCCCGCAGTTGGCGCAGCCGCCGCCAGATCAGATGCCGGGCCTGGGGGTCGAGGCCGGTGGTGGGTTCGTCCAGCACCACCAGTTCGGGAGAGGCGACCAGGGCCCGGGCCAGCATCAGGCGGCGTTGCATGCCGCCGGAGAGGGTGCGCACCGGGCTTTCCCGTCGGTCGCTCAACTGGGCGAATTCCAGCAGCCCCTCCACCCGCTGCCGAATCACTTTTTCCCGCAAACCGAAATAGCGTCCGTAAACCAGCAGGTTTTCCCCGACGGTGAGATCCACGTCCAGGCTGTTCTCCTGGGAGACTACGCCCATGCGGGCTCTGGCGAGGGGATCCCCAGGGCCGAGGGGCGGGTGGAACAGGGCGAGGGAACCGCCGTCCGGAGGGGTCATGCCCTGGATCATACGCAGGGTCGTCGATTTGCCCGCGCCGTTGGGGCCCAGCAGCCCGAAGCACTCCCCCCGCCGCACCGTCAGGTCGATGCCCTTGACGACGGTTCTGGGGCCGTAGCGTTTGGTCAATCCCCGGGCTTCGATCACCGTTTCCATGAGATTCGCTTCATTCCTGGCGAGGCAAGGGAGGGCGAGGAAGGGGAGGGGAAGCCCCTCCCGAGGCGTCGTCGCCGCTTTCCCCGGGCGGGGGGATGGGATAGACTGACACGGTTTACTCAAGAAGAAAATCCTCCCCGCGCCCTGGGATGTCCATTCGCGCCCGGTCGCGCCCCCCGCCCCCCAGCCGCCGCTTTTTCGCCGATCCCCGGACCATGAACCTCTCCCACGCCCCCATCGACGCCCAGGAATTTTCCCTCGCCGCCCGCATCGAGGAGCAGTGGCGTCTGGCCCGCACGGCCCGGCGGTTGGTGGTCAAGATCGGTTCCAATCTGCTCACCGGCGGGGGACAGGGGGTGCGGGGGCGCTGGCTGGACGACTGCTGCGGTGAAATCGCCGGGCTGATGGACGTCGGCAAGCAGGTGGTGGTGGTCACCTCGGGGGCGGTGGCGGCGGGAACCCCCCGGCTGGGGCTGGGGCGGCGTCCCAACTGCCTGCGGGAGAAGCAGGCCGCCGCCGCCGCCGGTCAAGGGGTGTTGATGCGCTGGTACGAGGAGTCCCTGGAGAGCCGGGGCCGTCATCCCGCCCAGGTGCTGCTCACCCGGGAGGACGTGCAGCACCGGCGAGGCTACCTCAACGCCCGGGACACGCTGGTGACGCTGCTGGAGCTGGGGTTGGTTCCGGTGATCAACGAAAACGACACGGTGGCGGTGGAGGAGTTGAAATTTGGCGACAACGACACCCTGGCCGCCCTGGTGGCCGGTTTGATCGACGCCGAGCTGCTTATCCTGCTCACCGACGTGGACGGACTGTTCAACGCCGATCCCCGCCATCACGCCGGGGCCAGCGTCCTGCCGCTGGTGGAACACGTCACCCCGGAGGTGGAGGCCCTGGCCGGGGGGGTGGGCAGCGCGGTGGGGTCCGGGGGGATGCGCACCAAGTTGAAGGCGGCCCGCAAGGCGGCCCGTTATGGCTGCCGCACCATCCTCGCCGACGGTTTCGCCGACCACCCCCTGAGGCGGGTGATGGACCCCGCCCTGCCGCCGGCGGGCACCTTGTTCATGGCCGAACCGGGGGATCCCATCAGCCATCGCAAGCGCTGGATTGCCAACGGCTTGGTCTCCGAGGGGACGCTGCTGCTGGACGAGGGGGCGGCATTGGCGCTACGGGCGGGCAAAAGTTTGCTGTCCAAGGGGGTTCGCGGGGTGGAAGGGGCGTTCGAGCGGGGGGCGGTGGTCTATTGTCGCGCCCCCGATGGCCGCGCCGTGGCCAAGGGGATGGTCAATTTCGCCGCGTCCCAGGCGTTGCGCATCATGGGACGCCACAGCCACGAGATCGAATCCCTCCTCGGCTTCGCCAGCGACGAGGAGATGATCCATCGGGACAATCTGGTGTTGTTGTAGCCTTCGCCCCGCCGCTGCGTCCGTCGGGGGCGCTTCTATAGTAGTTTCAATTGAAATTTGCACATGCGGAGATTGCAGATGCAAGGAACCCCGCCCAAAATGAACCGTCATTCCCGCGAAAGCGGGAATCCAGTGACTTTGAGAACC
>JADGAP010000012.1 GCA_015231965.1 Magnetococcales bacterium
GGCGGAAGGGACGGGGGGGGGGGGGGGGGGGGGGGGGGGGGGGTGTGGGGCGCAAGGGCGGTGGTCAACAGCACCGTTTCGGGGGTGAAGGGGAGGGGCGCGCCGATATTGGGTCCGCTCTCCGGGGAGGAGGGGGCGGGGTGGAGGAGGGGATCAGCCATGAACGGGGCCTCCCTCCCGGCTTCCGGCGGCGGCGGACGGCGGGGCGGACTCGCCGGGACGTTGCGGCAGCATGAGGGCGGGAACGGGCTTGCGCCCCAGATCCAGCACGGCGTTGACCCCCCGCAAGGCGTTGCGGTCGTGGGAGAGCAAAATCACCGTGGCCCCCCGGGCGCGCAACGCCGCGATCACCTCTTGCACCGCCGTTTGCCCCTCGCCGTCCAATCCCTCGAAGGGTTCGTCCAGCAGCACGATCTTCCCGCCGGTCATCAATCCCCGGGCCAGGGCCAAGCGTCGCCGCACCCCGGGGGAGAGGGTGCGCCCGTTGTTTTCCACCAGGGTTTCCAAACCGTTGGCGGTGGCGTCGAGAAAGGCGCTCAATCCCGCCAGTCGCACCGCCTCCTCCAGGGTCGCCTCGTCGGCCTCGGGGTTGGCCGCCTGCAAATTTTCCCGGATGGAGCCGTTGAGAAAAAGAGGCTCTTGGGGAAGATGAATCAACTGTCCCCGCCACCACCCGGGGTTGAGTTGGCGCAACTCCACCCCGTCCACCAAAATTTGTCCCCGCACCGGATCCACCAATCCCGCCGTCATGCGGGCGAAGGTGGTTTTGCCCGACCCATTGGGGCCGACCACCCCCAACGCCGCCCCCGGCTGCAAGACGAAGGAGACCCCCTCGAACAGGGGCATCCGCGCCCCGGGGAAGCTGAAGGCCACCTCCTTGAACTCCAGCCGTCCGGCCAGATTTTTGATCACCGTACCGCCCGCCGCCTCCAGGGGGAGACGGAGAAACTGCTCCAGCTTGGCGCGGGCCGCCTCCGCCTTGCTGACGGTTTCCGACAGCCCGACGAACTGGGCCAGGGGTCCGAGGGCGCGGGCCGCCAAAATATTGGCACCGATCAACACCCCGACGGTCAACTGCCCCTGCACCACCATCACCGCCCCCAGGGTGATGACCGCCACCCCCATGAGGGCGGCGATGGTCCCGGTGAGGGTGCGGGCCGCGCCGGTTTCCTGGGTCAGTTTCAACTCGACGGTGGAGAGTTGGGCGTTGAGTTGATTCCACGCCCGTTGCAAAACGCCTCCGGCGCGGAAGAGGCGCAGGTCTTGCGCCCCGAAGACCGCCGTGGACAACAGCTCCCGCCGTTTGGCGGCCAACCCCATGGCCCGGGTGGAGAGCCCCCCCAGGCGGCGCAACTGCCACGCCCCCAACCCCAGACAGGCGGCCATGGCCAGGCAGGCGGACAGGGCCAGCGAGGGGGAGAGAAACCACAGGGCGATGACGTAGACCAGGGCGAAGGGGAGGTCCAGCAGGGCGGTGAGATGGTGGGGCTGAAAGGGCTGATGGGCCTCCCGGGCGCTGCCCGCCAGCTCCATGCGCAGTTCGGGGGGGATGCGGTCCAGGTGTTGGAACTGGGCTTGGGCGAGGATGGAAAAGCCGGCGGCGTTGAGTTCCAACTCCTGCCCGGCGAAGACGGCGGCCAGCTTGAACCGCGCCCCGCGAAAGGCGGCCTCCAGGGCGATGGCGATCAGCACCCCGGAGCAGAGGGTGAAGAGGGTGGCGTCCAGGCCGTGGGAGATGTAGCGTCCCAGCACCAGCATGACGTAAATCGAACTGGCCAGCCCCAGGACGTGGGTGAAAAAAGAGGCCAGCAGCAGTTCGAAGAGCAGCAGCGGGCGGGCGGCGAGTCGTTGCCAGAGCCGTTTCATGGGGTTTCCCCGGGGCGGATGGCCTTGGGCGGGATCAAAGGGGCGTGGCCTCCAGGCGGGCCACCATCACGTTTCGTCCGGGCTCTTTTTGCAGCAGGGCGCGGCGGGAGGATTCGGCCTGTTCCCGATTGGCATGGCGTCCGATGCGCACCACCTGCCACGTGGATCCATCCTTCCGGGTCGTCTCCTGGACAAAGGGAGAGAATCCCTTGGCCCGCCACGCGGCGGCCTCGGCGTCCGCCTTGGGGCGTTGGCGATAGGCGGCCACTTGCACGGTGTATCCGCTGGGGAGCGGGGCGATTTGCGGCCCTTTTCCTCCGGCGGAGGCTTTCAGGGTGTTTTCATCGACGCCCCGGGCTTGCCAAAATCCGGCGGGAACCGTCGCGGCGGCGGGCGGTTTTTTCCTGGAGGCGACGGGGTCGGAAGCCGGGATCGGGTTGGCGGGTGCGGCGGCGACGGCGACGCCTCCGGTGGAGGGGGCGGCGGGGGAGAAAAGATCTCCCAACCACGCAAAAAGGGTTCCCAACCAGGAACCGATATCCGACTCCGACGGGGCGACGGCCTTGGGCTTGGCGTCGGTGGGGGGGGGCGAGGCGGATTTTTTCTCCACCACGGCGGCGGCTTGGACCGGGGCGGCGAGGAGCGGCGAGGGGCCCTCGCTGAATTGTGGCGGGGTGATGCTGGGGGCGGCGACGACGGCGAATTCCAGATGGGCCGTGGGGGCGTCGCTGCGGCGGGCTTGGGCGTGGCCGTCACCGCCGGGACCGGGGGCGCGAAGGGAGGCCCCCTGGTCCGAGCCGAGGCCATCGCCTTTGTCGCTGCTCGGTTTGGGAGCGCCGTTATCGTCGTCTTTGCCGTCGTCGGTTGCGCCGGATTGATCGTCGTCGGATGGGTCGTCGTCGCCCTTGTCCGCGGGTTTGGCCTTGTCCGCAGGCTTGGCCCCGGGTTTATCCACGGGCTTGGATTCGGGCTTGGATTCGGGCTTGGCGGCGGGGGGAGGCGGAGCCTCCTTGGCCGCAGGGGCGGCGGCGGGTGCCTGGGCACCGTTGTTTCCGGACTCGGCGCTCTTTTGGGCGGGACGGGCGCTCTCTTTCCTGGCGGCGGCGGGACGCTGGGCGGAGGGGGGGGCCGGTTGGTCGCTTTGGATCTCCGTCACCCGGAACAGCTCGGGGGCCATCAACCCGGTGGCGTTCATCAATTCGTAAAAGCCCAACGTCCGGTCGGTTTCGGCACCCAGCAGCTTGATCTGGGCGTCGATGAGCTTGTTTTCCTCGTCCAGAATATCCAGCAGGGATTGGGTTCCCTTGTGCATCTGTTCCTTGGCCCGATCGAGATATTCCCGGGCCACCACCGCCTGCACCCGCAAATGTTCCGCCTTGAGTTCGGCCTTTTTCAGCTTGGCCCAGGCGTTGCGGATCGATTTGCGGTTTTCGATCACCGCTCGTTCCGCGACGAATCTCAACTCATCCATCCGCGCCTGATTGGTCTTTTCGGCGTTGTAATCCTTCAACTGATTGAAGATATTGTATTTCAACTCCACCTTGATCTGGTACTCGTCCTTGTTTCCCGGGGTTCCGCCGTCGTCGTATTTGTTGGTGCTGGTGCCAATCAGATTGAGGGAGGGGTAGTAATAATAGTTGGGGTCATCCATTGTTTTCACGCGCTCAACGCCCAGCTTGGCCATCAAATAGCCCGGCTCGGACTGGAGCATGACCGCGTCGGCATCCTCAAGGGTTTCGGGGCGTTGCGACCAGGGAACAAAGGGCCATTCGTACTGATCGACGCTTCCCGGATCCATGTGGAAGATGCGCTCGAACTGATTGGCGGAGGTCATCAACTCGGTTTCCGCGTCCACCACCTGGGCCTCGGCCCCGGAGAGGGAGGACTTGGCCTTGAGGACATCGGCTCCCAGACCCGACCCCGCTTCCACCCGGGCGCTCTCCTGCTGGTGCAACTTGCGGATGTTGTCGGCGGTTTGACGCTGCAACTCCAGGGTGCGGGCGGCCTTGAGCAGCTGAACATAGGCGGTGACGCCCTGCATCAGGGCGTTCATCTCCTGCTTGCGCACCCCTTGGCGCCCCACCTCCGTCACGGTGGCCGCGACGTCGATGTTGGTATTGGTTTTTCCGAAGTCCCACAGCAGCTGCGTGATCTTGAGTTCCAACTTATCGGGGTCATAGGCGGTGCGCTGGCGGCCCGGATCCTTGTATTGGGTCTCCTGACCGGCGTAGGCGGTCATTTCCAGCTTGGGCAGCCACTCGTTTTCCGCCGTATCCTTGGCGATGAGGTTTTGTTGCAAGGCGGCCTTGCTGGAGTTCAACTCCTCGAATTTATTCAAAAGATCGGGAATCAGCTCGTGGAACGCGGCGGCGTGTCCGGCGGAGGGGGAGGCCAGCCAGAGCCAACCGCAGAGCAGTCCGAGGGCGCGGGCGCCGAAGGAGGCCGAGGCGGGGGAGGTCGCGGCGGATGGAAGGTTCGGTTTAGCCATGAGTCTTGGATCCCGATCCTTGCAGGGTCAGGGTGAAACAAAAGGATGTATTCCGGTTTCGGCGCCAAAGAGAAAAACGCCGGACGAAGGCCCAGGGTTGATCAGCAAAAAATGCGCCAGTCATTGCGCTCCCCGGTCTCGCGGAGTCGCTTGCTCCGCAGCCATTCGGATGAAACCGGTTCACCATAGCAGAAAGCGCCGGAACTGCATAGCCCGAAGAGGAGGGGGGGCGGGCGGAGCGCCCTGTAAACATTGAATCCAATCTAAACTATAAAAATATTACGAGTTTCTGGAATCACGATGAGGGACCACTTTTCCGTTGTCAAACGCCAGCCGTCATGGCTACACTTTACCGGTGCAGCGGGAGGACTCTTTTGAGAATAGCCCTTCCGTTGGGGGCGCGTGGATCGTTCTTCCTGGCGGCGGATGGGGGGGCCCCCGCGTGATTCAGGGCGGGCTGGTCCCGCGTCGGGGAGGGGCCATGGGCACCGCTCCTGATGGCCTGATCCTTGCTTGATTTGATCGCGGTCTGTCGGCTTGATGTGACCGATTGCGCAACGTTTCGCCCCGTCGCCACCCTGGCGACTCCCTCAGCCCCGTTTTTCACGGAAGATCATGACCAGAAAACTCATCATCGCGCTTCTCGTGGTCGTGGCCGTGGCGGTGGTAGCGGTCCTGACGACGAAGTCTTTTTCCGGCGGGAAAAAGGATACCTACTTCCTCGGCTTGGCCGCCCCCTTGACCGGTGAATTCAAGGATGCGGGGCTCTCCATGAAGCGGGGCGTCGCCCTGGCCGTCAAGGAGATGCAGGAGAGCGGCGAACTGGGCGACCTCAACCTGGAACTCCAGGTGGGCGACGATCAGTCGGTGGTGGGCGACGCGAAAAACGCCGTCCAGGTGGCCAAGGAGTTGACCTCCAACGAAAAGCTGCTCGGCGTGGTGGGCCACTACTTCAGCCAGTCCACCATCGAGGCCGACAAGGTTTACATCGAGAAAAAAATTCCGGTCATCACCCCCACCTCCACCCACCCGGATGTGACGGCGGGCAGCGACTGGACCTTCAGCGTCATCTTCGACGACGCCTATCAAGGCTCCTTCCTGGCCAACTACGTGTTGTGGGGTCTGGGCCGTCAGCGCATCGCCGTCATTCACGCCACCAATCTCTACAGCGTTTCGCTCAAGGATCAATTCGTCAAGGAATTGGCGCGCAATCGCTGGCGCCCCAGCGTGGTGATCGAAGTCCCCCTGGATGAAATGAAGGGCGGCGGCGAGGCCTTCAACCCCGCCTCTCTGCAAGGCCGTTTGCAGGAGTTGCAGCAGGCCGACATCATCTTCATCCCCTTCAACTATAAAAACGCCGCCAAGCTGGTGCGTTTTCTGAAAAACAAGGGAATCCGCGCCGACTTCATCGGGCCGGAGAGCGTGGGCGGCGACCTGTTCGTCCGCGAGGCGGGGGTCTACGCCGACAACGTCTACGCCATCACCCCCTTCCTGCCCAACCTTTACGGCGAAGAGGCCCGCCTCTTTCAAATGCACTTTTTGAAAGAGTACCAAACCAGCCCCGACTGGATCGCCACCTACGCCTACGAGGCGGTGCGCCTTTACGCCAAGGCCATCAAGGAGGTGGGGCCGGATCGCGAGGGGATCAAGAACGCCCTGGCCCGGATCAACTCCGAGGCCAACGCCATGCCCAGCATCGCCGGCGACCTCTACTTCAACAGCGCCGGATCCACCAAACGGGCCATCGCCATCGGTCAGGTGAAGGAGGGGACCTACCAACCCGCCCGCTTCCAGATCACCCCGGTCAAGTTTCCCGAACTGGTGCGGGCGCAAAAAGACCCCGGCATCGTCTTTTACTGGGACGGCCGGATGATGAAACGCACCACCCTCGTCTTCACCGGTCTTCACGTCAAGGAGATCCGCGAGTTCGATCCCATCCAGGGGTCGTTCAAGGCCGACTTCCTGCTCTGGTTCCGCTGGGATCCCAACCGCAACCCCAAGCTCTCTTTCGAAATGACCCACGGTCGGGTGGAGACGGTGCGCATCCGCGACATGCACCAGGACGCGGTGAACAAAAACAATTTCATCATGTACGACGTCTCCGCCACCATGAAGGACAACTTCAACCTGGAACAGTATCCCTTCGACAAGCAGACGTTGCGCATCCGCATCATGCCCAAGTTTTCCTCCAACGTCGAGTTCGGCAAGGAGATGCCCGAGGAGGACGTGATGCTCATCACCGACATCTCCGACGACTCCTACTACAAGCGCAAGCTCGACTTCGGATCGTGGGAGGATATCGGCCACATCCAGTTCACCGGGGCCAAGGACTACATCTGGAGCTACCGCAGCCCCAAGTTCAATGGCAATCTGTACAAGCTGGATCACTCCATCTACAGCTACAACGTCCACATGCAGCGCAAGGTGACGCAGTTCGTGGTGACCCTGCTGCCGTTGTTGGTGATCGTGGTCTCGGCCTATCTCACCTTCTTCATCAGCTACGAATACGTGGCCTCCCGCATCTCCCTGGGCATCACCTCCATGTTGTCCGCCATGGCCTTCCACGGCGTCAACAAGATTCAGGTGGGGTATTTGGTCAAGTCGGACGTGTTCTTCATGCTCACCTATTGGCTGATCTTTTTCTCGATCATGGCCACGGTGGTGGGCAGCGCCTTCCACGTGCGCAAGCAGACCGCGGCGGCCAACCGGGTGGATACGGTCTTTTTGGTGGCCTATCCCTTCATGCTGCTGGGAGTGGTGCTCTACCTCTTCTCCTGAACCCGGGTTCAACGCATCAAGATCGACCATGACCCCATGGGTTGAACGAAAGGCGCCCGCATGTTGAAAATTAAATTGACCACCCCCATCCTGATCCTGGCGATATTGCTGGAGTCGCTGCTGATCGTCTCGACGCTGTCAAGCTATTACAGCGTCAATGGCCTGAGCCGGATGGTCGAGCGGGCGGACAAGCAGGAGATCGATCTGGTGCGTTCCGTCTCGGCCCTGACCCACGCCCAGATGGAACAGACCATGCGCTTCTCCGAGGTGCTGCAACACTTCATCACCGAGCAGCAGGATCGGTTTCGCGCCGCCGACAACAGCTTCGTCCAGACCGGGCAGCGCTTCGCCGACCTGATCAAGAACGCCCGGCGCATCGTGCAAATCGCCCTGGACGGGGCCTCGGGAACCCGCCGCGCCGAATTGGACGCCGTGCTGACCTCCCTCAACGAAATTGAAAAAGATCACGCCAACTTTGAACACTGGTGCAGCACCATCTCCAACGGCCTCTCCCAACTCAAGTTTCAGACCGAGGAAGAGCAGTCGCTGCAAAAGTTCGACTCGGAGGAGGACAAGCAGGCCAAGTTCAAACAGTACCTCACCCAGACCGCCTTTCGTCTGAGCGAGGAGAGCAGCCGTCTGGAAAAGCGGTTCCAAACCCTGATCCGCATGACGGAAAAAATGACCGAGAACCTCCCCGCGGACGTTCGGAACAAGGCCGACGCCTCCCTCCTCATCACCATCGGCCTGTTGGTCGTCTCCCTGGCGGGATTGGCGCTGATCGGCTGGATTCTGCGGCGGATGATCGCCGGGTCGTTGCGTCGGCCGTTGTCCGAGGTCTCCCGGGGGATGGACGCCATCCACTCCGCCGCCGCCGAAAACGCCGCAGTGTGGCGACAACTCAAGGAGGCCCACGACAGCCGCGCCGGTTTCATGGAGAGCGCCGGACTCCTCTCCAGCCGTCTGACGGATTTGGCCCGGGAGAGCCTGGAGGGGACGGGGCGGACCCGGGATCTGCTGGAACAAAACGAAGCCGAGGTGCGCTTGGCGGGGGATTCGCTGCGCAAGTACGGCTCCGAGGTGGAGCGGGCCCGCCAGACCGGACAGGAGGTGGGCGGCTTGATGCATCGTCTGGAAGAGGCCCTGCAACAGGCCAAGATGATGGCCGCCAACGCCGGGCTGCAGGCGGGCAAGAGCGAGGCCACCCGCGGATTCGTCATCTTCGCCGACGAAATCCGCACCCAGACGCAGCACGGTGCCGACGCCCTCAACACCCTGGCGGGTCAACTGGAAAAGTTGGTGCGGCAGCTGGAGGCGGGCTATCTGGAGACCCGCGCCGTGGAGCGGGGGTTCACCAACCTGGAAAGCTTTTCGGCCCAGGCCAAGGGGGTGGTGGATGAAATTCACGGGGTGATGCGCAATCAGTCCGCCATGACCAAGGATCTGACCGAGGCGACGGGGCGTCTCAAAACCCTGCAAGAGGGCGGTGCCGGTCTCATCGACAAGGGCGGCGCGGCGGTATCGACCCTGGAGAGCGAAAGCGAGACCATCGCCGCCGTCCTCAAGGAGCTGACGCTCCACGTTCGGGCCGAGACCAAGGCTTGACGCCGATGTGACGCCGATTCGTTCGATCGTCCGATGGTTGAAATTCCCCTTCCGCCGTCTCGCGACTCCTCTCGGGCGGCGGAAGGCGTTTTTCGGGGGGAAGAGAGCGAGAAGGGGCGTTACCGCCCCACGTTGATGCGGGGGGTGTAGCCCACCGCCGAGCTTCCCCCGGGCAGCGCCAGCTTGACCCGGGTCAGGCTCGGACCGCTGCTGATCACCCGGAATTGCATCCCCCGCACGGTGAGAAAACAGCTTCCATGATCGATGAACCAGTCGAGGTCATCCCGCTCCACCGCCTCCATGGCACCCTCCATCGTCCCTTTTTCCAGGCAGAAGGGGTGGCCACCCACCGCCCAATACCGCCCCGCCGGACGAGGCGACAGGACCGGCTCGGGAACGTGGTCCAGGTTGCCGGGATGGACCACTGCCGGAACCGGTTCGGGTGCGGTGCGCTTGATGTAATCCGTCAGCGTCACCCCCAACCAGGTGGCGACGAGGGGTGCCGCCACAAACAAGGTGAAGATGCGCCAACCCATGCGAGGCTTGGCAAAAACGTCATGAATCATGGGAGCGGCGCTCATGGCTCTTCCTTCCCTTTTGATCATCACGGGTTCCTCCCGCTGGGGATCCCGCCAGGCGATGCGACGAATCCATCGCCCGCAAGGACAGCTATCTAATCCTTTGGACGTGGCGCGACCGAGGGAAAATCCATGAAGATCCATTTTATTCCCTAATGGATGCGGCGTTGCGGCAGGCATGCGTCCCCTCCGGCGCGGTGTTCGACTCGGTTTCACGCGGGCCATGTTGAGCGCCCCTTGCGACAATCAAGCAATAATTATACCTATGTAGGGGCTCTCGCCCGCGTCGGAGGGAACCGCCCGCCGCCGCCGTTTTTCTCTCCCTTGCCGTCGGACACCCTCGCATGAGCGACGTCACCCTGCTCGAACCGCCTCCGCCCCCCGCCGACGACGAAACGCCGTTGCGCTCCGAGCTGGAAAATCGGTATCTGGCCTACGCCCTCTCCACCATCATCAGCCGCTCCCTGCCCGACGCCCGGGATGGCCTGAAGCCGGTGCATCGGCGCATTTTGTTCGCCATGCGGGCGTTGAATCTCACCCCGGGGGCGGCGTTCAAAAAGTCGGCCCGGGTGGTGGGCGATGTCATCGGCAAGTTCCATCCCCACGGCGACCAGGCGGCCTACGACGCCATGGTCCGACTGGCCCAGGATTTCGCCATGCGCTACCGCCTGGTGGACGGCCAGGGCAACTTCGGCAACATCGACGGCGACAGCGCCGCCGCCATGCGTTACACCGAGGCCCGCCTCACCGCCGTCGCTCGGGCGTTGATGGAGGATCTGGAACACGAAACCGTCCCCTTCCTCCCCACCTACGACGGCTCCCAGGATGAACCGTCGGTCATGCCCGCCCGTTTTCCCAATCTGTTGGCCAACGGGGCCACCGGCATCGCCGTGGGCATGGCCACCAGCATCCCCCCGCACAACGTCGGCGAGATCCTCGACGCCTGCCTGCACCTCATCCGCAAGCCGGAGGCCACCCTCGACGAACTGCTGGAGCGGATGCCCGGCCCGGATTTTCCCACCGGCGGCATCCTCACCGCCTCCCCCGAGGAGTTGCGGGAGTGCTACGCCACCGGCAAGGGGTCGTTGCGCCTCCGTTCCCGGTGGACCAAGGAGGATCTGGGGCGGGGGGTGTGGCGCCTCGTGGTGACGGAGATTCCGTATCATGTCCCTAAATCCCGCTTGATCGAATCCATCGCCAAGCTGATCACCGAAAAAAAGTGCCCCTTTCTCGCCGACGTGCGGGACGAGTCGGACACCGAATTGCGCATCGTCCTGGAACCCCGGTCCCGCACCCTGGATCCGGGCATGGTGATGGCTTACCTGTTCAAGCAGACCGATCTGGAGAGCCGCTTCCCGGTCAATCTCAACGTGCTGGACCACGGAACCCGGCCCGTGGTGATGGACCTCAAGGGGCTGCTGAACGCCTGGCTGGACCATCGTTTTCAGGTGCACACCCGGCGGGCTCGGTACGAGTTGCGCCGTATCGGCGAGCGGCTTCATCTGTTGTCGGCCTATTTGATCGTCCATCTCAACATTGACGAGGTGGTGGCCATCATCAAGGAGCACGACGAACCGGCCCCGGTGTTGATGGCCCGCTTTCTCCTGGACAAGGAGCAGGCCGAGGCGATTCTCAACATGCGGCTGCGTTCGTTGCGTCGCCTGGAGGAGATGGAGATCCGCAAGGAGATGGGGGAGAAGGAGGCCCGGGCCAAGGAGTTGTCCGCCATGCTGGCCGACCCGGAGCTGATGTGGAAGGCGATTCGGGTGGAGCTGCGCAAAACCCGGGAGGAGTTCGCCGACGCCCGTCGCACCGAGCTGGCCGGGGCCCCGGCCCTGGAAGTGGAGATCAAGCCCGAGCATCTGGTGCAGCGGGAGCCCTTGACCGTCATCCTCTCCCGCAAGGGGTGGGTGCGGGCGATGAAGGGCCAGGAGGTGGATGCGTCCAAGCTGCGTTTCAAGACCGGCGACGCCCTCCTCGCCACTCTTCCCGCCTTCTCCACCGACACCATCAGCTTCCTTTCCGAAAGCGGCAAGGTCTACTCGGTGCTGGCCGACCGCCTGCCCACCGGCAAGGGGGACGGGGAGTCGCTGACCGTCCTGTTCGATCGGGAGGAGGGGGATGGCATGATCTGGCTGCTGGCGGTGCAGCCGGAGGCGGAATATTTCATTACCACCCGCCAGGGGCAGGGATTCCGCATCGCCGGGGCGGACCTGCTGGCCACCCAGCGCAAGGGCAAGCAGGTGATCGTCTACGACGCGGGGGACCGACTGCTCCATCTGCGCCCGGTCTCCGGCGAACTGGTGGCCGCCATCGGCGGCGGTCGGCGGTTGCTGATCTGCCAACTCAAGGAGTTCCCCGTGCTGGGCCGGGGCAAGGGGGTGCGGGTGCTGCGCCTGCGGGAGGACGAAACCCTCATCGACCTCACCACCCTCGATCCCGCCAAGGGCGTGACCCTCACCAGCGGCAAGCGGGAGAAAATCCTCGCCGGGGCCGATCTCGACCCCTGGCGCGGCCAACGGGCCACCCGGGGGGCCATGCTCCCCCACGGCTTCCTCTCCGGGGCCGCCTTCGTCGGCACCGGCGTCGATCCCAGCCTCACCGTCAAGGGGGTCACTGGGGATCTTTTCGACGAGACGTGAACCATGGCCCGACTGATCATCCTGGACACCGAGACCACCGGCTTCGACCCCAACGAGGGCCATCGCATCGTCGAGATCGGCTGCGTCGAGCTGATCGATATGCGCCAGGGGGAGTCCCGCCAGTGGTACATCAATCCAGAGCGGGAGATTCCCCAGGAGGCCATCGAAATTCACGGCATCACCAACGAAAAGGTTCAGGACTCCCCGCTCTTCGCCAACATCGCCCGGGAGTTCCTCGAATTTCTCGGCGAGGGCCAACTGGCGGCGCACAACGCCTCGTTTGACCTGCGCTTTCTCAACGCCGAACTGGAGCGTTGCGGTCGCCCCGCCATCGCACCGGAGCGGGCCATCGACACCGTCACCCTGGCCCGGCGCAAATTTCCTGGCAGCCCCGCCAGCCTGGACGCCCTGTGCAAACGGTTCGGCATCGACAACAGCCAGCGCACCTACCACGGGGCGCTGCTGGACGCCCACCTGCTGGCCGAGGTCTATGTGGAGCTGGCGGGGGGGGCGCAATTTCGCCTCTCCTTCGAAACCGCCGCTCCGACGACCGCCGGGAGCGCCGCTCGCCGGGCCCAGCCCCCAATCCCCCGCCCCACCCGGCCCCGCCGCTCCTGGCCCATCCCCCCCGACGAGGAAAAATTGCACGCCGCCTACCTGGAAAAGTTGCAAAAAGAGTCCGGCGACTGCGTTTGGCTCAGGCTGGAACCCCCTGCGGTTTCGTAACCTTATCTTTCCATTAATCTTTTTCCTTCCTTTGTGGTCCGCGAGTCGTTCTGTGTGAAATCACGCGCCGGTTGACCCAAGTCAAACCCTTCGTCGACAGCTCCCCCTAAGATGCGAAACATCCCGGTCCATTCATGGCGGGGGATGACCTGCGAATTTTTCCATGCGGCATTGGAGAAATGCGGTTTTTCGCACCCCGGTCTCGCCCGGACGTTCCGGCCCATCGACATTCAACGCAAACCGCTCTCAACGAGGAGGAGGGATTATGGGTATAAGCAGCGAAACCGGATCCGAAAGGGTCCCTGTTCTGCAGCGGGTGCTGGACAACCCGTTCCTGCTGCTGTTTATCGGGGTCGTGATGCCGACGGTGTTCTACACCCTCTGGGGCGTCATGGAAGTTGTCAGCATTCCGCTGGCCAAGTGAGAAAGGGGGAGACCTGACCGATGGCTATTACGCCTCCTTCGGAGAAAATTTGGTGGAATAGGCCCTTGGACAAGGTGGAGGGGTTGTGGATCCTCCTGGCCTTGGCCTGGTGCTTGATTCTCTTTCTGTGGATGCCCTACTGGCACATTTACGGCAAACAAAACCTCTCCAACGAAGCCTACCGCACCAGCCCCGACGCCTACGAAGCCAAGGCTCGCGCCTGGGCCGACAAGCACAAGGTGGGTGAGGAGAACGGCATCCCCGTGGTGGCCCCCCAGGATGGCGGCGACGTCTACATGCTCGGGCGGTTGTGGGAGTGGTGGCCTATCCTGCAGTTGAAGAAGGGCGTCACCTATCGTCTGCACCTCTCGTCCCTGGACTGGCAGCATGGCTTTTCCCTGCAGCCCACCAACATCAACTTGCAGGTTCTTCCTGGCTACGAAACGGTGATGAAAATCACCCCCGACCAGTCGGGATCATTCGGCGTGGTCTGCAATGAGTTCTGCGGCGTGGGGCACCATACCATGCTGGGCAAGATCTACGTGAAGTAAGGGCTAAGGGACCAATCAAGGGAGGAGCGTCACCCATGGCGAACATGTTTCGACAGTGCCCGGATTCGGGGCTGTACTTTCACCGGGACGCCGAAGCGCTGATGAAGGCGCATGCGGTGTTGGCGGTGGTCTTTCTTCTGCTGGGCGGTGTTGGCGGATTGCTGATCGCCTTGACCCGAGCCCCCACAGTCCATTTGCTGAGCGCCGAAAACTTCTACATGGTGCTGACGTTCCACGGCACCGCCGTTTTGCTGTTCTGGATCATCTTCTTTGAAATCGCCGTACTCTACTTCGCCTCCTCGACGCTGTTGCGGGTGCGACCGGCGACTCCCTCCATCGGTTGGCTCGGTTTCCTGCTGATGTTGGGTGGGGCGATCATGACCACGGTGGCCATCTTTGCCGGCAACTCCAGCGTCATGTTCACCTCCTACGTCCCCATGCAGGCCTCGCCCTACTTCTATCTGGGCCTGATCCTCTTTGCGGTGGGGGCGCTGCTGGGCTGCTTCATCTTTCTGGGGACGCTGGTCATCGCCAAGGAAGAGAAGACCTATGAGGGGTCCATTCCGCTGGTGACCTTTGGTGCCGTGACGGCGGCCATCATCGCCATCTTCACCATCGCCACCGGTGCCATCATCCTCATCCCCACGTTCATGTGGTCGATGGGATGGATCTCCCACATCGATCCGGCGATGTACCGGGTTCTGTGGTGGGGCATGGGTCACTCCTCGCAGCAGATCAACGTGTCGGCGCACGTGGCGGTGTGGTATGCCATCGCCGCCATCGTCTTCGGTGCCAAGCCCATGTCGGAAAAGGTGAGCCGCGGGGCCTTCCTGCTCTACATCCTCTTCCTGCAACTGGCCAGCGCCCATCACCTGCTGGCTGACCCGGGCATCAGCTCCAACTGGAAGGTCTTCAACACCTCCTACGCCATGTACCTGGCGGTGCTGGCCAGCATGATCCACGGCCTCACCGTGCCCGGCTCCATCGAAGTGGCGCAACGCAAGAAGGGCTTCAACAACGGCCTGTTCGAGTGGTTGACCAAGGCCCCCTGGGGCAATCCGGTCTTTTCCGGCATGTTCCTGTCGCTGATCATCTTCGGCTTCATCGGCGGCATCACCGGCGTGGTCATGGGGACGGAACAGATCAACCTCATCATCCACAACACCATCTTCGTTCCCGCGCACTTCCACGCCACCGTGGCGGTGGGCACGACCCTGGCGTTCATGGCCATCACCTACTTCCTGATTCCGGTCCTCTTCCGGCGCAAGCTGGTGATGCCGGGCCTGGCCAAGTGGCAGCCCTACATCTTCTCCGCGGGCATGATGATGCTGATCATGTTCCTGCTGGGCGCTGGCACCCTGGGCGTGCCCCGTCGTCACTGGGATGTCAACTTCGCCGACGCGGTGCTGAAGTATGAGTTCGCCGGAACCGCCATCACCTTGCTGGGTCTGGCGGCGGTGGGCGCGGTGTTGGCGGCGGTGGGCGGCGCGTTGTACTGCGTCATCGCCGTCTTCTCGCTGGTCTTCGGCGAAAAGCTTGATCCCCACGCCGGTCTGCTGCAAAGCTTTGGCGTGCCTTTGTCCCAGGCGGCCTACACCGTGGATCGTCCCAGCACCTTGGGTCTGTCGGCGGTGGAAACCCACGGCCACGGTGAGGTGAGCGCCCCGGGAACCTTCGCCCTGGCGTTGGTCTTCCTGCTCTCCTTCGTGGTCTACTTCTTCATCAACGCCAAGTATCTGGCGTCCGTATGGCCCATGGGCTGAACGATTGAGGCAGTGCTGGGGGGCGGGCCGCGAGGTCCGCCCCTTTTTTTTGCCATTTGGGGTATGATGCCCCCAGGAGCGGCGTTTTTAACTTGGACCGGAGAGGTTGCAACCATGGAGTCCGGACGGCGTGGCATTCGGGGCTGGGGTTGGGTGGCGTGGTGGGTCGGGATGCTGGTGCTGCTGGCCGTCCCCGCCCGGGGGGAGTTGATCTTTGACGCTGACGCCGCCCTTGCCTTGAGTCGATCCGCCATCGGCGGCGTCGTTTCGGGGGAGCATCGTTTGATCAACCAGAGGGGGGAGTGGGTGCGGTTGTCGCAATTTCGCGGCAAGCCGGTGGTGATCAGTATGATCTACACCAGTTGTTTCGAGATCTGCTCCTTCGCCACCCGGCATTTGGCGGGGCAGGTGGAGAAGGCGCGAAAGGCCGCGGGGGCCGAGGCGTTCCACGTCCTGTCGGTGGGCTTCGATGTGCCCAAGGACACGCCCACCTCCTTGACCCTATTCGCCAAACAGCAGGGGGTGGCCGACGATCCTCGCTGGCAATGGCTCACCGGCGACCGGGAGACCCTCTCCCAGTTGGCCCGTGAGTTGGGGTTCACTTACGTTCCGTCCCCCCGGGGCTTTGATCATCTGGTGCAGGCGACCATTCTGGACGGGGAGGGGAAGGTTTATCGTCAAGTCTATGGAGATGTGTTCGACACGCCGCTGCTGGTCCAACCGCTGCTGGATCTCTCCCTGGGGCGCCCCCAACCCGATGAGACGGTGGTGGGGGAGTTGGTGCGCCGGGTGCGGCTCTTTTGCACCGTTTACGACCCCCACCGCGACGCCTACCGCTTCGACTATTCCATCTTCATCGGCATGGCGGTGGGGGCGTCGATCCTCTTTTTCGGTTTCCGCTTTTGGTGGCGGGAGCGGCGCCGGGGGAAAGCCGCTTCTCAGGGGACGGGGTGATCCTGGATCCACTGGCGCAGGGTTTGATCGATGCGGGTTTGCCAACCGGGACCGGAGGCGCGAAAATAGTCCACGACCTCTTGGGACAACCGGATGTTGATGGGCTTCTTGGGCACCCCCGCCACCGGACGCCCCCGCTTGGGGCGCAACAGTTCATCCGCCAGGGTTGGACCCAGGATCTCCGGCAAAACCTCCCGGGCGGGTCTCATGCGGGCGAAATCCCGGCGAGTGAGTTCCCGAACCTCGCCGTTTTCATCCGTTAGAGGTAAGCGGTTTCCCATGGCGTTTTCCTTCCCTGAAATTGGCCTTGCGAAAACTGATGACGCGAATTCCACCCAGAACCGGGGTGAAACAGAGGATGTGCAATCGTTCGTCAAGATAACCCGTCGCGATGAATCGGGGTTCCGGAGTATAGGCGACGAACATCCTCGTCGATGGAGGCTCCTTCCCAATCCAATTCCGCCGCACGTTCAAACGAAAGACTTCGCTCCGTCAGATTGCGCTGGTTCTTGACCGGATCGAAGGTGATGACCAAGCGTTCGCTCCGTAAAGCCGGGAATGGGTCAGGCAATCATGGTATCCTCCACGAACCGCAGAGGATTGCGCCGATTGGGATAGGATTATCCAGATTATCCTCACTTGTCCATCATTTTGTGGATACAAAATCCCCCTTCCTCCCTTCTCCTGGTTTGGAACCCTCCCTTGTCCATCTCGCTTCGCATGCGCGTTTGGTTGCCGGGGGTGATGGCGGTGGTGTTGCTGGCCGTGGCGTTGTGGCGTCCGGCACCGCCCGCCGCGCCCCGGGCCCACGTCGTCACCCGGTTGATGATGAGTACGTTGATGGAGATCACCTTGCCGGGGCTGGACGAGGCCCAAGAGTCGGAGGGAGCCCGGCGGGCCTTCGAGGCGATGGCGAAGGTGGAGCGGGAGATGTCCCCTTTCGATCCCTCCTCGCCCTTGTCCCGGGTCAACGCCGGACCGCGGGGGGCGTGGCATCGGGTTCCTCTGGACTTGGCCCGGGTGGTTCGAGCGGCTCTGGCGTTTCAGGCCCTCTCCGGGGGCAAGTTCGATCCGGGATTGCGCCCCCTGACCGAGGCGTGGGGATTTTCCGTGGACGCCCCCCCCACGGTGCCCCCGCCAGCGGCGTTGTTGGATCGGTGGCTGGCGTTGCGCGTGCGCTCCTCTCGTCTGCCGGTGGAGCTGCGGGACGCCCCGGGGGACGAGGCGGCCTCCGAGGTGCGTTTGGCGGATGAATCGGTGGGGCTGGACTTGGGGGGCATCGCCAAGGGGTATGCGGTGGACCAGGCCATCGCGGCGTTGCGCGGGGCGGGGGTGAACCACGGCATCGTCAACGCCGGGGGCAATTTGCGGGCGATCGGCGACAAAGGGGGGGCACCTTGGCGGGTGGGGGTGCAGGATCCCCGGCGGGAGGAGACGATCGTCGCCGTGCTGCCCTTGCGGGGGGATCGCTCCATCTCCACTTCCGGCGACTACGAACGCTATTTCCTTCACGAGGGGGAGCGGTATCACCACATTCTTGACCCGGAAACCGCCCGACCCTCCCGCAGCGGGGTGATTTCGGCCACGGTGGCGACCGCCGACGCCATGTCCGCCGACGCCCTCTCCACCATCGTCTTTATCCTGGGGGCGGAGAAGGGGCTGGCGCTCTTGTCCGGGATTCCCGGTGCTGAGGGGATGGTGATTTTGTCCGACGGCAGCCAACGGGCCACGCCGGGATGGGTCATGGAGCCGGTGAAACCGTGACGATCTTCCCCGGGGCGGGGAACCCCGGGCCATTTTCAGGGAGCGGTCCCGGTCGGCGCGGATTTCCGCCGAGAAAATGCGCGTCAACTCTTGATTTTTTTTATGGCTAGGCCATGATTACGGAGTTCTCAATGGGGAAATGGGGAGCATGGCGTCTTCCGTTGGGGGCGAGGGGGCTGGGGCGAGGGTCCGCAAGGGTCCGTCCGCGCCGCTGCGGAGCGGTCATTCGGGGTTGCCAAGGGAGAGCATGATGATCAAGGGCTTGCTGCTGGGGATTGTGGCGATTGGGGCGGGGATCTCCATCTATCAGGCCGACACGGCCATCGGATACCGCCCCGGCGGCGGTTTGATGGACGAGGTTCCCGGCTGGAAAGAGACCATGAAGGCGTTGCGTCAATTGGACAAAACCTTGGCCCATGAAATGTTGGGACCGCAAACCATCAAGGCGATGTCGGCGACCGCTCCGGCGAAACCGAAGGTCCAACCGTCCGCCCACGCCGCCAAGCCCATGACCCCCGTGAAAGCGGCGGCCCCGGCTGCGGCGACCCCGGCGGCCCCGGCGGCCCCGGCGGTGATCAAGGCCGCGGCTCCGGCGGAGCCCATGGAGAAGCAACCGGCTTACCTGGCGGGTCGTCAGACGTGCATCGACAACCCCGCCTCCTGCGGCATCCAGATCCCCGCCGCCGCCAAGCCGGTGGACCAGAACGAAGCCTATCAAGCGGGCATGCGGGCCTGCGCCGCCGATCCCAAGGCGTGCGGTATCCAGATGCCCGCCCCGGCCCCCGCCGCCGCGACCACCCCCGCCGCCGCCTCGGCCCCCGCCGCAGGCGACCAGGCGGTTCTCTCCTGGAATCAGGGGACGTTGATCATCCCCTCCCTGCAGGCCCCGGAGCGGGACTCCTGGGGGCGGCCCACTGGCAAGAACGGCTCGTTCAAGGCGACCCTGGCCTACAATCCAGCCATGGGCGGAACTTGGCGGATCGTCACCCTGGAGCCCACCGCCGCTCACTGACGGTGCCAGGGTTCGAGGTTGGGCGGCGGTATGATGCGTCGCATTGGAGGACGGGGGCTCCCACGGGCCCCCGTTTTCTTTTGGGGAAGGATGGGCGCGACTCCTCCAGGGAGCCGTCTCCCGTCGGGAATCGTCCGCTCTTGATCCCCATCAAGGCGTGATCCGGGGAGATGCGCTTTTCTGGAAACAGGATTACACGTGTCAGGGAAGAGGGGAGCGGGGCGCATGATCCGATGGACGGAGTCCATGGCGTTGGCGTTGACGGGGGTCGCGGTGGGGATGTTCGCCTCATCATCCGCCGGGGCGATGGAGACCCCGCGCCTCTATCAGCAATTTTGCGCCGAATGCCATCAGGCGGATCGTCTGGGGGGGAGCGGTCCGGCGCTGTTGCCCGAAAGCCTGGGGCGGATGAAAGCGGAACAGGCGGCGCGGGTGATTCTGGAAGGTCGTCCCGCTACCCAAATGCTTCCCTACAAGGATAAAATGACGCCGGAAGAGGCCCTGGCCCTGGCCCAGTGGCTGCTGACCCCCCTGGACAAGCCCCCGGTGTGGGGCGAGGCGGAAATTCGCGCCAGCCACGTGATCCTCCACCCGATGGAGAGCCTGCCCCCCCAGCCGGTCTTCGCGGCGGACCCCTTGAATCTGTTTGTGGTGGTGGAACAGGGGGATCACCATTTCACCCTGCTTGACGGCGATACTCTGGAGCCCATCGGACGCTTTCCCACCCGCATGGCCTTGCACGGCGGACCCAAGTTCACCCCCGACGGGCGTTTCGTCTTTTTCTCCTCCCGGGATGGCTGGATCTCCAAGTTCGACCTCCATGGCCTGAAGCTGGTGGCGGAGATTCGGGTGGGGGTGAACACCCGCAACGTGGCGGTCTCCGGCGATGGCAAGGTGGTGATGGCGGCCAACATGCTGCCCCACACCCTGGTGATCTTGGACGCCGAAACTCTTGCCTTGCGTCAGGTCCTTCCCGTCGCCGATCCGGGGGGGGCGTCCTCCCGGGTGAGCGCGGTCTACACCGCCGCGCCGCGCCACAGCTTCGTGGCGGCGCTCAAGGATCTGCCCCAGGTGTGGGAGATTCCCTACAACGATCAAGCCCCGGCGTGGGGCGAGGCGACCGGCCCCCGGGAGGGGGGGGCGTTGCCGGTGCGCCGCCTCGCCATCCCCGAACCGCTGGATGATTTTTTCTTCACCGCCGACTATGAGCGGCTCATGGGGGCCTCCCGGGAGGGGGGCAAGGGGCGGGTGGTCCATCTGGGCGAAGGGAAGGCGGTGGCCGATATTCCCATCTCCGGCATGCCCCATCTGGGCTCCGGCATTTTGTGGGAGCGGGACGGGCGCACCGTCATGGCCACCCCCAATCTCAAGGAGAACGCCATCACGGTGCTGGACGCGGCGGACTGGTCGCTGATCCAGCGCATTGAAACCCTGGGGCCGGGCTTTTTCATGCGGGGCCACGAGGAGAGCCCCTACGTGTGGACCGATAATATGCTGTCCCCAAAATACAAGGATACGGTCCATGTGATCGACCGCCAAACCTTGAAGATCGTGAAAAACATCACCCCCTCGCCGGGCAAGACCGCCGCCCACGTCGAATTCACCCGGGATGGACGATACGTGCTGCTGAGCGTCAGTGAAATGGAGGGGGAACTGGTGATCTACGACGCCAAAACCCTGGACGAGGTGAAACGGCTGCCGATGAAAAAACCGTCGGGCAAGTATAATATCCACAACAAGATCACCCGCTCCTCCGGAACCAGCCACTGACGGCAGTCGACGTCGGGTTATCCCTTGGAGTGCGCGGGGGGGGAGGGAGGGGGCGAGGAACCGTTCCCTCCCGCAGTATAGTCGCTCCATCTAAAATTGGCGCACCTGGAATTTTGGGGAGCGAGGAACTCCTTCCAAAAATAGATCGTCATTCCCGCGAAAGCGGGAATCCAGGAAAGCCGATAGGTGAATGGCTCCCTTCAAACAAACGGAAAGGGGCCCAGTTCATCGTAGCGATATCCGCATTTCCCTCCCCAGCCCCCTGGATTCCCGCTTTCGCGGGAATGACGTTTTCGTGGTTGGGGGGGGTGCATAACCCAGGCACCGCTTGACGATAGGTGCAATTTTCAAATGGAATTGCTATAGAATTACACCCAGTCGCGGATCACCTGGGCGATGCGGGGGGCCGCCTGACCGTCCCACAGTTCGGGAATGCGTCCCGCCTTGCCGCCGGAAAGGAGGATCTCTTCCGCCGCCGCCCGCACCCGCTGCGGATCGGAACCCACCAGGGTGTTGGTCCCCTCGTCCACGGTGACGGGGCGTTCGGTGTTGGGGCGAAGGGTGAGGCAGGGGGTTCCCAGGGCGGTGGTCTCCTCCTGAACGCCTCCCGAGTCGGTGAGGGCCAGTTTGGCCCCGGCCAGCAGCCCCAGCATCTCCAGATAGCCCGCCGGACCGGTGATCCACAGCCCGGGAACAGAGAAAAAGTGCTCCAGCCCGTGGGCTTCCATGCGCTTGCGGGTGCGGGGGTGGAGCGGGGCGATGATCGGCAGACGTTGCGCCAACTCCGCCAACACCTCCAACAACCCCCGGAGGACGGATGGGTCGTCCACGTTGGAGGGGCGGTGCAGGGTGGCCACCCCATAGCCTCGCCACGGCGTCTCCACCGCCGCCTCCGCTTGATCCGGCGTGTCGCGCAGCAGGCGGCGCAAGGCCTCGGCGGGGATGGGGGCGGAGGGGAGCAGGCGGCGCAGGGTGTCGATCATCACATTGCCCACAAAGTGAACCTGCGTCGCGTCGATCCCCTCCCGGGCCAAATGCAACGCGGCTTGCCGTTCGGTGGTGAAGAGCAGGGCGGCGATTTGATCGGTGAGCAGCCGATTGATCTCCTCGGGCATGGAACGGTCGAAACTGCGCAATCCCGCCTCGACATGGGCGGTGGGGATCCCCATTTTCACCGAGGTCAGGGCGCAGGCCAGGGTGGAGTTGACATCCCCCACCACCAGGGTGAGGGCGGGGCGGCGTTGGGTCAGCACCGGCTCGAACCGTTTCATGATTTCCGCCGTTTGTACGGCGTGACTGCCGGAACCCACCCCCAAATCCTCGTCGGGGAGGGGCAGGGCGAGCTGCTGGAAAAAAGATTGGTTCATGGCGAAGTCGTAGTGCTGACCCGTGTGGATCAGCGCCGTCGCCAACCCCGCCTCACGCAATGCCGGCAGGATCGCCGCCATCTTCATGAAATTGGGCCGGGCTCCGACCACGCAGAGGATCAGGGGAGAGGCCATGCCTGTGGCTCCGCAACCTGGAGAACAGCGTGAAGGGGAGAGAATCGGCGAATTTCTGGCGTCTTGAGGCTACAGCCCCAGCAGGCGCTGCCAGAAACTTTTTCTGCGATGGTTGTTTGGATCCGAACCGTATCCGCCGTATCCGCCGTATCCGCCGTATCCGCCGTATCCGCCGTATCCGCTGCCGTATCCGCCGTATCCGCCGTATCCGCCGTATCCGCCGTATCCGTAATATCCCTCCCGCGCCCGGGATTGGATTTTGTTCAGCACCAGCCCGACAATTTCCAGATTGCCCAGTTGGGAAAGGGCGTCCTTCACCGCCGCCTGGGGGGTGCGTTCCGCCTCCACCACCATGACGATCTGCCCCATGTGACGGGCCAACTCCCGCGCCTCGGTGGTGACCAACAAGGGCGGGGAGTCGAAGACAATGATGCGGCTGGAATCGTTGGTGGCCAGTTCGTGAAGCAACATGCGCATGTTTTCGCTGGCCAATAGTTCGGTGGCGTGATGATGTCGCCGACCGCTGGGCAGCAGCAGCAGGCGGGGGACGTTGGTGCGAATGAGCAGTTCGTTGATATTGTTCACCTGTCCCAGCAGATGATCGATCAAGCCGAAGCGGGTTTTGAAGCCGAGGATTTGCGCGGTGGAGGGTTTGGCCACGTCGCCATCCACCAGCAGCACGTTGTGGTTGACCTCCGCCGCCAGGCTCATGGCCAGATTGATGGCGGTAAAGGTTTTTCCCTCCTTGGGGAAGGCGCTGGTGACCATGATCATATTGCCGTGGGCCGACTTTTGCGGGTTCTGACCGGAGGCGTTGAGCAACAACGGGCGCTTGATGATGCGGTATTCCTCGGCGATGGGGCTGCGTCCCACATCCGGGGTCAGAATGCCCTTGGCCTTGAGTTTCTCAAAATCCAACACCACTTTTTTACGGATGAGCGCCGGATTGATCGCCCCCGATCCGTCATTGGGCAGGGGGATGGCTTGGCTGGATTGAAAATCCTCCTCCACTTCCACCAGGTCGTTTTTCTCCTCGTCCTGGGGAAAGGTCGGATTGGGACGGGAGGAGGGCGGGGCGCGACGACCCTCTCCCCGCTGCGGGGGCGGGGTCGAGGGGCTTGCGCGATGATTGCGGTCCGTGGTGGTCATGCCTGCCGTTTC
This sequence comes from Magnetococcales bacterium, assembly GCA_015231965.1. Taxonomy (GTDB): domain Bacteria; phylum Pseudomonadota; class Magnetococcia; order Magnetococcales; family JADGAP01; genus JADGAP01. Next base: position 23,585 of record JADGAP010000012.1, read on the forward strand.
TGTGTTCGCCAACTGGATGGAGCGTTCGATCTGGTCCCCACCTTGGGGGAAGCCGCAGCGCGGGGAGGGCGATGGATGATGACTACATCAAATGGGGCGCGATGACCACGCCAAAAACCCCCAGCAAGGCCAGCAGGGCGAAGAAAAAGGCCGCCCCCGAATCGTTCCACCTGCGACCCGACCCGTCGTCGAACATGGAAACCATGCCCAGCACCGGCAAGCCCAGCACCTTTTTCAACGATCCGGGACTGTCAAAGACCGGGCGCAGGATGGCCATCATCACAGCGGTCATGATCCCCGAAAGCAATCCCCCCATCAAGACCATGGTCAAGAAAAGCGGGCGGTTGGGACCCAACGGCCGACTCGGGAGGACGGGCTTGGAGAGCAGCTTGAACTTGACCTTCTCGCCCATCTTGGAGGCGATGTGGCCGGAAAACTCCGCTTCGGAGCGCCGTTTCATCAACTGCTCCAATTTTTCCTTGGTATTGCCCCGATCCCGTTCCATGCGCAAAATTTCCGCTTCCACGGCGGGCAGGGCGGACTCGATGGCTTTCAGCTCGTCCACTTGTTTTTCAATGGTTTCCACCCGAGACCGGATGGAGGCCAGGGAGACCTCCACCTCACTCAAGGCGAGTTTGACCTGCTTATGCACGGGATCGTTATCCCGCTCCCATTGCAAGGGATCTTCTCGTTGCGGGGTGGCGCGGGGGAGCGGGACGCTCTTTTTTTGCTTCAGGGCGGCGATTTTCTGCCGCAGGGCGATGACCTCCCGATGGTCGTCGGGATAGACCAACACCTTGCGTTCCCCCTTCATGTAAAATTGCGCTTGCACCTCCTCCAACTTGGCTTCCAACTCCTGAATGCGCTGCTCGTAAGAGGCGGCGTTGGCGGCCGAGGCGGCAGCCGAGGCGTTGGCACCCGGGTCGGGGAGGGGAGCGCCGGAGAACTCCTCCATCTGGAGGCGCAAGGCCTCCCGTTTGCGTTCCAGTTCACGCATTTTATTCCGCTCGTCGGTCAACTGGCGGCCCAACTCCTTCAGTCGTTTGTAATAGCCGACGTCCTCACCCAGCAATTGGGCGTTGCGGTGCTTGAACTCCTGCAAACGGAGATCCAGATCCTCCAACTTGCCCTGGTACTCCGTGATCTGTTCATTGAGAAACGATTCGGCGCTTTGGGGCCCTTCCGCGTTGGATTTTTGGATGGCGCCCTGCATCAGGATGTCGGTCAACCCCTTGACCACTTGATAGCTCACCTTGGGATTGGTGTAGCGGTGGGTGATGTAGTACGTGGTGGAGTTGGGGGTGGCGGGTTTGACCTGCACCTGAGCGCGCAATGATTCTAGCATGATTTCAAGATCTTGCTGGTCATTGATGCTGGCCGAAAGGTCGGAATTGCGCAAGACGCTGACCAGATTGTCCCGATTGATCAGACCGCTCAGGATACGGCGGGCCTCCACCGTCACGTCGAAGGCGACGGTCATCTCCTTGATGAAAGGGGCCACCTTGCCCTGGGGATCCTCGATGAGGATGGCGGCCTGGGAGATGTATTGATCCTGCATGGTATGCACCGCCGCCCATCCCGACAGGCAGACAAACCACGCCACTGCCATCATATTCCAGCGGTGGCGCCAGGCCCCGTGGAGATACGATAGAACGAGATAGATCAGATCTCGCGTGGTGAGAATTTCCGGCATGGCGGCAAGGGAAGGGGTGGGGTGGCGTCCTCCCCTTCAATCATCTCCAAGGGTGAAATCGGGTTGACTTGGCATCCGGTCCCTGGGCTTGCTCCGCCGAAGCGGCGGCGGGATGGTCAAGACGACCCATGGACGGAAGTTCCACAGTTTAGCATAAATCCTGTCGGAAACACACGATCTTGGAGTCCGAGCCCACCATGGAAGAGGGGAAAATGCGGCGACGAACCGATCAATGCCGCCGGGGTCCGGGGGCGTCGCCGCCAAACAGCACCACCTCCAGGGACTGCACCAGCACCATCAAGTCCAAAAAAAGTCCGTGGTTCTTGACGTAATAAAGGTCGTATTTGAGCTTTTCGCAAGCGTCGTTTTCCGAGGCCCCGTAGCCATAGCTGATTTGCGCCCAACCGGTGACGCCGGGTTTCACCCGCAACCGCTCGCTGTAGTAGGGGATGCGCTGGGAGAGCATTTGCACAAATTCGGGGCGCTCGGGGCGGGGGCCGACCAGACTCATCTCCCCCCGGAGGACGTTGAACAATTGGGGCAGTTCGTCCAGGCGGGCCTTGCGGATGAACCGCCCCACCCGGGTGATGCGGGCGTCGTTTTCGGAGGCCCAGCGAGGCACGCCGTCGCCTTCGGCATCCCGCCGCATGCTGCGAAATTTCATCACCTCGAAAATGCGTCCGCCATAGCCCACCCGGGGTTGGCGGAAGATCACCGGACCGCCGTCTTCCAGTCGGATGGCGAGGGCGGTGAGGAACATCAAGGGCCACAAGGCGAACAGCAGCAGCAGGGAGACGCCGATGTCGAAAATTTTTTTCGTCACTTCTCGCAGGACGTTGGCGTGGAGTCCCTCGGAGTAAAGCACCCACCACTCGGGGGTGATGGCTTCCATGTGGATGAGGCAGAGTTCGCGTTCGTAGAATCCGGCCAGATCGGTGACGATAATGCCATGGGCCTTGGCGTCCAGCAGTTGGGCCATGATCCCTGGGGCGGCGGGGGGGGTGGAGGCGAGAATGATCTCGTTGATTTGGCGCTCTTCGATGAAATCGCGCAGGGGAATATCGGACTGAATCACCCGTTCGGGGGGAATCGCCAAGGCCTCGCCGGGGGCGGGCCAAAAGCCCACCACCTCCTCGTGGATTTCAGCCGCCCCGGGGCGGAGCAGCATGGCCGCGCGTTCTCCGGCGCCAAACACCAGAATCCGCCGGTGGAGCGCCTGTTGGTCCAGCAGAAAGGCGAAGAAAAACCAGCGCAGCAGAATGACCGCCAGGATGGCGCAGAGCAGGGCGTAGCCCAGGGCACCGCGTCCGAGGAACAGATCCGGCAGGGCGTAAAAGACGAAGGCCATGGCCAACAGCCCCAGGATGACGCTGGTCGCCACCCGCAACGCCTCGCCGGTGATGCCGTCTTCCATCAGCCGCTGATACCGGCCGGTGGCGGTCATGCTGATCACCATGACCAGCATGAAGGTCAAGGCGCGGGGCAGCAGTTCGGTGAACTCGTTCATATCGCCGGGGATGGTCTGCCCGAGAAAGCGCAGCCCCACCCCGGCGTAAACCGCGCCGATGAAGGAGAGGGCTTCCAGCACCACCAGCAGCAACGACCAGCGGGGCATGTAGTGTCTGAAGATCCGGATCATCCCTGGCTCTCCATGGGGAGGCGGGGCTCGGAAGGGGCGTGACGGGCCGCTCTCCGGGAGTGGGCGCGAAGGTCTTGAATGAGGTGTAGCAAAGCCACGGCCAAGGGGGAAGGAAGAAGCGTCGCCACGCCAAAAAGATACCGTTCCAGGGGCGGTTCCACCAGAATGATGAGCAAGACCCCGCCGCCGAAGTGCAGCGCCGCCAGCAGCGACAGCAGCCAAACGTCCCATGGGGCGACGGACGAGGCGGGGGAGGGGGCATTTATTGCCGCCGGGAGGGGTGGTTGACTCCCCGCCACGGGCGCGGCGGCGATGCGTTGGCCTCCCCGAACCAACAGGAGCCCGAGCAGCAGCGCCCCGGGCAGTTGAATCCAACGCTCCTGGCGCAGGGTTTGACAGACCGCGTCCACCCCGGCGGCGCCCAGCCAGGCGAGATAATCGGCGGGGCGTTGACGAATCACCGCCAGCGACAGTTGGGCGAGCAGGGTGTTGGCCGCCACCCCATCGCCGCCGGTCAGCTTCAGGGCCAGGGGATAGGCGATTTCATGCACCTGGGTGTTGTAGTGTTGCACCCAGGGGCCGTAGCGGATCCAGCCGATGGCGGAAAAGGGTTCGGGCAGGTTGCGCCGTTGTTGCTCCTGGTGGATCTCCTGGGCCAGCGTCGGCAGGGGGGCGGGGGCCTCGTGTTCCAGGGTTCGGATCACGTCGGGGGAGAGGAGGGGGGCGGCGATGCCCACCACGTTGAGTCCGCCGAAGGAGACCAGCCCGAAGTGCCCCACGACGCCGGCGCGCAAGCCGCAAAAGGCGAGATAGGGCAGGAGAATCGCCGCCATCAGCCGCCAGGCGTCGGCGCGGAAGGGGCGGGAGGGGCGGGAGGCGGCGGGCGGAAGATGGGGACGGAGCCACAACAGGGCGAGTCCGGCGACGGGGAGGGTTCCCAGGAGAAAAAGGTAGGCCGGACGCACTTGATAGGCGGCGAACAGGGCGAGGGCGAATCCCCCCCAGCGCCATCCGCCCCGGGCCAGGGCCAGGAGCAGCGCCGCCGTGGCCAGCAGCGCCAGGGAGGCCCCGGGGGCGTCGGTGAGCAGGGCGTTGGCGAAATAGTGGAGGATGTTGGCGTGAAGCAACGGCGTGGCGGCCCAGAAGGCGCTCCATACCCCCAGCCCGAAGGCGATCAGCCCACGAAAGAAGAGTAGTGTCGCGGCGAGGTGCAGGAAATATTGCGCCGTCGGCAGTCCGGCGTAACTCCCCACCACCGCTTTCCAGGCCGCCAGGAGCATGGGATAGCCCAGGGTGCGGGGGGCGGAGAGGGCCTCGATCCAGGTTTGTTGGGGTAGCAGGGTGTAGCTGGCGGTGTCGGGATAGAGATGGGGGGCGAAGCCGTCCGCCCGGTTGGCGACGAAATAGATCCCCAGGGCGACCGCCTGGAGCAGCAGCAGTCCCATGGCCCAGCGATCGGGGCGGCGCGGCGAGGTCATGGCGTCCTTGGATTCCGATCCGTCGTGGCTGGGGGAGCGGGTGATCCGTCGGCTCCCATGATCCCATTTTCGTCCGAAACTCGCGAAATGTTGACCGAAAAATGAATCCATCGCCGCCGGTGGCGGGGGCTGGGGGTCAATTGCCCCGGGCCGCCGCCAGATTGCGCTTGACCGTTCCAATGCGGGGGTCGTCCCCCGGCAGGGCCAGGCGATAAATTTCCACGGCCCGCTCGAAGTGGCGCACCGCTCCTTCGCGATCCCCCAACTCCCGCAGCAGCAAGCCCATGTTGTTCATGCGTAGCGCCACCTTGGGATGATCGTCGCCGTAGTGCTGCTGGGTGATCTCCATGGCGCGTTGATAGTAGCGATAGGCCCCTTTCAAATCGCCGCCGCCGCGCAGAAAACGTCCCATGGCCGCCATCCGTTCCGCCACCTCGGGATGCTCCGGCCCCATTTCATGTTCGCAAAGGTTGAGCGCCCGGGCGTAGTGGTGGCGCGCCGACTGCCAATCCTTGAGGACGTTGAGCAGATCCCCCAGCCGGGTGTGGGCCTCCATCAGGGCCATGCCGCCCTCTTCCGGATGGTCTCGTCGGATGGAGAGAATGGCCTCCAGGAGGATTTTCGCTTCCGCCAGGTCGCCGACCTCCTGGCGCAACTCCGCCAGGGTTTCCATCACCTCAGCGGCGACGGAACTCTCCTCTTGTTGATGCGCCGCCAGGATGGTCAAGGAGCGGCGCAGCCGGATCTCCGCTTCCCCCGGCTCCTTCAGGCCGACCAGGGTGCGTCCCAGGGCGTGGAGTCGGGAGGCCGTTTCCAGGTGATCCTCGCCCCACTGTGCTATGGTCAGGCGCAACGCCCGTTGATGCAGTCCCAGGGCTTCATCCCATCGCCCCTGCCGTACCAGATAATCCCCCGCCCGGGCCAGCAGGCGGGGGGTCTCGTCGGAGACCACCTGGGCTTGCTCGGCATGATCCACCGCCATCAGCACGTGGGGCAGCAGCAGGCCGCTTTCCGTCCAGCTTTCGGCGTTGCGCCAGTCGAAGGGAAAGGCGGCGTCCATCATTTGCACCGCCGCCTTGGCCCAGGCGCGGCGTTCGTTTTCGTCCATCCGCGCCCGCACCGCCTCTTGCACGGCGCTGCTCAACGAAAGGGTGTGTTCCTCCGCGTCGCCGCCCCCTTGTTCCACCAAACCGAACCGCTCCAACTCCCGCACCGCCTTGGGCCACATCGCCGCGCCGTCCAGCACCGCGAACAGCGATTTCGGCAAGGCGTCGCGAAACTGCACCGGCAGCTCCAGGGGGATCATCTCCGGGGCCAGGAAGGCCAGCAGCTTGAACACGTCCCCTCCCGCCGGAACCACTTCGTTGACCTTGCGCAGGGTCAGGGCGCAGGTCGCCATGGCGGCGGGAGAGGCGGCGGGACTGGCGGCGGAGGAGGGGGGCAGGCGACTTTTTTCCGACTTCAACAGATTGAGGTAGTCGTGGAGGGGCATGCGGGTTTCGGTGACGAAGGCCCGGGCCAGCTCCATGGGGCCCGGCATGCCGCCGATTTCCCGGGAGAGTTCCTGGGAGGCGGGGCCGTCGTTTTGACTGGTGCGTTGGAGAAAAAATCGCGCCGTCTCTTCTTGCGGCAGGGCGTCCACCTTGCACACCTCGGCCCACACCCCCCATTCGTTGTGCCGCGAGGTGATGAGCAGATGGCCCGGTCCGGTGGGAAAATAGGGACGGGCCTCCTTGGGCTCCCCCACGCCGTCGAAGATCACCAGCCAGTTGGGGTGATGGTTGAGCCAGGTCAGGGCGTTTTGCATCCCCTCGGCGAGGGTGGGGGCGTTGAGCTTGAGTTGGACCGCCAGCGCCGACAAATCCCCGGCGATGGAGGAACGAGAGCGAGCCCGCACCCACCAGATGACCTGATAGCGGGCGGCGAAACGGAAGGCGTATTCCAGGGCCATTTGGGTCTTGCCGCCGCCAGCCTGACTGGGCGAACTTTGCGACAGCACCAGGCGGCGTTCCTGACCCAGAATCCGGCCCACGTACTCCAGCAACTCCGCCCGCCCGGCGAAGAGGGGGTTGCGGGGGTAGGGCAAATTGTTGGGGGGCAGGGTCGGCGGTTGGGGAGGAAATCCCGTGGGAATGGCGGCCTTGCGACGGCGGGTCTTCTCCTCGGCCAGTCGGGCCGCCTCGGCCAGACGAAGGCGGGCCGCCGCCTTGACCAGGAGCCCCAAAACCACGGCCAGCGACACCACGCCCAGCCCGAGCAACACGGGCGTGCTGAACAGCCCCTCCCCCAGGGCGAAGCCGACGGCCCCGAGAGGGGAGGCCCAGACCGTCATCCCGCCGGAAAACAGCACCACGACCACGATCCACGGCGTGGCGAGGAATCGGAGAGGCTTCACGGCTGGGTTCCGGTAATGGGATTCATTCCTTGTTTATAGAATGTTTTCCGACGTTCTTCAAGCGCAACGCGGGGAATGAGGCGCTCATTTTCGGGCCATTTGGCGCAGTTTCTCCACTAATTCGTGGACTTTGGTGGAAGGGTTGGCGAAGGAACAAGCTCCGGCATTGGCGGGGAGATGGGCTCGTTGCAAGGCATTGTCTTCCTTATCGCTCAATTGAGAGTAAAGATTTTCTGAGCCTGGGTTGTAATTCGGGAGGCACCCCAATAATTGGCTGATTACGGAAGGGCAGTATGCGCCAGAAATGTCAGGGGTTAGAGATTCCGCAGGGATATCCTGAAAATGCCATAATATCCAGACTTCAAAACATGGGGTGGAAGGAACGCCTATGTATCCATTGGTTTCTATTTCCTTTTGAGCCATCTTGATTCCATGTTGATTTCCTTGGAGCCACTTGTCGCCATCGAAGAGGCAATAAACTGGATCTGAATGGGGGGGCCTGTTGGCTTCCTTAACAACGTTAAAGGCTTCCCTGCTGGCGATATTTCTTACCCCGACTTGTCTTGGGGAGATCCCCAAGGAGTCTCGGAGGTTTTTGAAATATTCGTAATCCTTGGTCACGATGAGTAGCCGCTGTTGGAGCAGGCGCGAACCACTTTGAGAGGGAAGGAAGGCGTTGCCATCCGTCATGGTGACTCTCCACCTCTTGTTTCGGTTTTCACCACTGACTCAAATAAGGAACGCTCTGGTATAATTGGGATGCCGCCCACCCGTGCTTCCTGATAGGCGCGATAAAAGGACATCCCTTCAGGGAGAGTAAACTCACCAAGAGAATAAAGCGTGGTTCTGTATTTTCTATCTTTCTCCAGCAGACGAATCTGGTCTTGTCGAAACCGTTCCTTATCCATTAGGGAGAGGGCGTGGGTTGTAGAGATAAGCTGCGCTTTGCTGCTCAAGTTTGGGGAGTGGTACTGATCAATCAAATACTCAACCAGAAAGCTATGCAAATCTCTCTCAAGTTCATCAACAATAACGACCCGATCATTTTCTAGGGCGTCTTTCCAGTATCCGGACATCCTGAACCATGTCATGGTTCCTCTAGATTCATTGGCGCTTGACATGATAATCTTTTTTCCATCCGACCGCAAACGAGTGAACCGAATCTGATACGACACAGCCCTGCGAGTGGAACCCCCTTCTTCTTGGGCGGATTCTTCCTCAATCGTTTCTACCTCGATATCAGACACGGCAAGGTCAGCGGAAGCCATCCAATTTAGTAGCCATTGTTTACCATTGGGATTTTCAATAAGTCTCATGGCATCTCCAGTATTATAACCAATTCTGGCCAAGTGTAATATTGTCAGTCTGTCTCGAAACCATGACAAGACTGGATCAATTTCAGGGAGAACCTGTTTTTTTTGTCCAGCGACGGATATGAATAACTGATTTTCGAGGGTCTCTCCCAACCACTCTTGGCGAAACGATGGAATGGAAGTCTGCAATCCTTCTTCAGGCGACCAATCATAGTCCTTATTTACTTCATTCCACTTTCTGGTGAAGAGCGTGACGCAGGTGCCTGTTGAGGGATTCCACTGGTGGAGCCACTCTTGCGGAAAACGCTCTTTGCAAACCGAGAATCCATATTGGTAACGAAACCCGTTATCGGCGATGAATACAAATTCCATCCGACATTCTTGACCATTTTTTTCCGCATCGAGCAGAAAAGGGGCGACGCTCAGGGAAAATCCCTTAGTGTTACGATGCGAAAAAAGCGTCTGTCGTTTGAAAAACGACATGGCCTTGAGCAACATGCTTTTGCCGCTGGCATTGGGGCCGAAAATCAGGGTGCTGCGCAGCAAATTGGGCGTGTCGCCGAAGCCGGACTCCATCAGATTGTCCAGATGATCGGAGAAGGCGTCCATGGCCACCATGTTCAGGGTGGTTCGGTCGGCGAACGGTCCGTAATTTTCCAGGCTGAACTGGATGAGCATGAGGGTTCAATCCATGGGCGTCGGAGAATACGCCGCACGGCGCGGCGCAAGGATTATTGAATAGGATGCTCCATCGAGTTTCAAGGGTCGCTTGAAAAAAGATGGGGACGCCCTCGGATCGAAAGGGTTACGCCTCGGCCTTGTCCGGTTTCTCCAACACCTTGACCTCCAGTTGGGGGAAGGGGATGACGATGCCCGCTTCCTGGAGTTTGTTCCAGATGGCGAAGAGGGCTTCGGACTTGACGTCGTTTTCCGGAACCTTGCGCATGTCGGAGAAAAATTGCACCCGGAAGTTGATCGACGAGGCGGCGTACTCCCACAGCAGCACCTTGAAGCCGGGGTTTTTGACCACGGATTCCACTTCCGTCAGGGCCTGCTCCATCACCTGCTTGGCCAGTCGCAGGTCGGTGTCGTAGCTGACGCCGACCAGAAATATCGTGCGGACGTAGGGGTCGGAGTGGGTCCAGTTGACCAGGGGGCTGCTGATCACGTCGGCGATGGGGACGATGATTTCCAGATTGTCCCGGGAGCGGATGGTCAACGAGCGGACCCCGATGCGGGTGACGGTCCCCTCCTTGTCGCGGATGGTGACATAGTCGCCGGAGCGCAGGGGGCGTTCGATGAGCAGCAGCAGGCCGCCGAAAAAGTTTTTGGCGATATCCTGCAACCCCAGGCCGATGCCCACGCCGGCGGCCCCGGCGAAGACCGCCAGACTGGTGAGGTCCATGCCGGCGGTGCGCAGGGTGAAGAGAAAGCCCAGGATGACCACCACATATTGGGCCAGCACCGCCAGGGAGTTGCGCACCCCCAGGTCGACGACGGCGGAGAGCAGCCAGCGGTAGAAAATTTGCCTGGTCCAGTGTCCCAGCCAGACCAGCACGGCGATGATCACCACCACCATCAGGATGGATCCCAAGGAGATGTCGCTCTTGCCCAGGCCGAAAATGGGGGTGAAGAGCAGCGACTTGAGAAAACGCATCACCGGGGACTCCTCGCCCCAGCCGTAAAGATGGAACAACACCGCCCAGGCCCCGAAAAAGACCCCCAGGCGGGAGATGCGGTGGAGGGGGGTCAACACCCCTTGGGACCACAGCCCGCCCTGACCCAGGCGGGTGGTCCAGCGGTAGAGGAAGGAGAAGAGATCCTGCACGATGCCGTTGGCCGCCAACCAGCCGGTCAGCACCAGGAGAAACCACCCCAGGCCGCCTCCCACCGCGGCGGCCAGCCCCAGATAGCCCGCCAGCCCCAGCAGCACCGCCGAGAGAATGGAGAGGGGGGCCAGCAGACTCAACCATTGGGCCATTTTGAACCAATACGGCCCCAATCGGGGTTTGACCCGCTCCAGGGTCAGGCGGCGGATGGGCCGCATGGGGATGAGCAGCAGCAGCACGAAGAGCATGAAGAGCCGGTCGGCCACCGCCAGGACCGGCGGCGAGAAGAAGGCCAGCCGTCCCAGCAGCACCACGGCGGTCAACCCGCCGCCCAGCGCCGCCACCCGGAAAATTTGCCGATAGAGTCGGGGCTGGCGCCGTTCCGGGGCGACGAAGGGCGAGACCAACGCCAACCACGCCAGATCGATGGCCCCCTTGGCCGCCAGCAGCGGCAGCAGCGCCGTCGCCAGCAGATGCAAGGTGATGGAGGAGAGCCCCAACTGCCACGCCGCCAGCAGCGGCATGCCCGCCAGCATCACCGGCAGGATCTCCATACGCACCAGTTCCAGGGCCATGCGGGCGGCGCGCCGGGTGAAGGCCGCCTCCCCCTCCCCCTGGGAGCGTTCGGAGACGGTCCTGGCCAGGAAGCGCACCCCCAGCAGCGCCCCGATCCAGGCCATCTGGGCCAGGAGCAGCATGGCCCACTCCTTGAGGCTGCTGCGGCGCAAGGCCAGCAACAGATCCTCGCCGATCTCCCACGAACGGCGCAGCAGCACCAGCGGGGCCTGGGCCAACTCCTGGGCCAGATTGGTCCAGGAGTCCCAGTCGACGGGCAACTGGGAGCGGGTCAGCAACCCTTCCCGCACCTCCTTTTGATGCACCGTCTCCAGCCGCGCCCGTTGGGTTTGCAGGCCGTCCAGCAGCACTTCCACGGCCTCGCTCAGCCCGGCGTAATCTTTTTCCAACTTGTCCAGCAGCGTCTTGCCCTCGGCGGGTTCGCTCCCCCCCCGGGAGACGCGGCGATAATGAAAGAGACTACGCTTCTCCTCCAACAGGGTCAGGCTCAACCCCAGGGATTGTTGCAAGGTGAGGTTGAGCCGCAAGGCCCGCTCCACCGCCTCCGGACCCGGAGCCCCCAGCGCCAGCAGCGAATCCACCGCCAGGGATTCACTGGAGGCCTGGGCCTGCTTCAACTCCATCTGCAACAAAAACAGCCGCTCCTCGGCGTTGAGCAGCCGGGTCTCCAGCAGGCGCAACTGGGGCTGATGGGCGCCGCCGCTCCGATCCGTCTGCAACGATACCTGACCGCGCAGCTTTTCCGCCTCCTTTTGAAAATAGCGGCGCTCCTGTCCCACCCGCCGCACCAGGGTTTCCAGGTTGGCCTGCAGGCGGCGCTCCTCCTGCTTGCGGTAGATCCGCTCCAACCCCAGACGCCAACTGTGGGCCAACTCCCAACGGCGACGGTGGATCCCTTGCCAACTGTTGAGATTTTCCTCGTTGGCCGACTCCAGGGCTTGCGCCTCCCGACCGTTTTCCACCGCGGCGCGAATGGCTCGCCCCTGTTCGGACTGGGAGTCCCGCCCCAGCCGGCTCCATTCCTGCTCCAGCTTGCTTACCGCCAGCTTGCGCTCCAGCACCGACGAGCGGGCCCGGTCCCACTCCACCTCGGACTCTTGCAGGCGCAAGCGGGCGATCTCCTCCGAGAGGCGGGCTTCGTCGATCTGGGCCAAGGCGATCCTGCCTTGGGCGGCGCGATCCAGGCGGGAGGGGAGATCCTTCTTGCGGGCGACCAAATCTTGCTCTTCCCGGGCCAGGCCGCTCCGCTCCGCCTGCATGTCCTCCCGCCGAATCTCCAGCAGGGTGAGGGCGGAAAGGTCGGGCGGGGGTTCGTCGTCCACGACCTGGGCGGTCTCCTCCGCAGCAGGCTCGGCGGCGGGGGATTGGGCCAAAACCGGCGACGCCGGGGCCATCAGGCAGGCGGCCAGCAAGGCCGAACGCAGCAGGGACAAAAGTGGGCGCATGGCGTTCCGGGGAGCAAAATTCCGTTCAACACGGGAGACGAAAAAGGGGGTGGGAGAGGCCATGAACCCCTCCCAACCCCTCATTGTGCCGAAAAGAGACGCGCCACGCCAGTTGGCGGATGCGCCCCGTTACTTGACCACCCCCTGGAACAGGGAGGCGTTGACCAGGAAATGGACCCAGATGCTGGCGGCGTACCCCAGGGCGATGGCCCAGGTCCACTTGAGATGGGAAAAAAAGGTGTAGACTCCCCTGGCCTGTCCCATCAGCGCCACCCCGGCGGCGGAGCCGATGGAGAGCAGGCTTCCCCCCACCCCGGCGGTCAGCGTCACCAGCAGCCATTGGCCGGTGCTCATTTCCGGATTCATGGTCAACACCGCGAACATCACGGGGATGTTATCGACGATGGCCGAAAGAAACCCCACCATGATGTTGGCGTTGGTCGCCCCCCATCCGTCGTACATGATGTGAGAGACCAGGGTCAGATAGCCGAGAAAACCCAACCCGCCAACGCAGAGAATCACCCCATAGAAGAACAGCAGGGTGTCCCATTCGGCCCGGCTGACCTTTTTGAAAATGTCGAAGGCCTCCTGACCTTCCTCCATCATCGCCCCGTTTTCCACGTTGGCATGGCCGTTGGCGTGGGCGCGCTTCTTGAGGTAGTAACCGAAGATCATGAGGTAGGAGAGCCCCAGCATCATCCCCATCACCGGCGGCAGATGGAGGAAATTGTGAAAACTCACCGCCGTGATGATGGTCAGGAGAAACAGTCCGATGATCCGCTTGCCCCCGGGTTTGAGGGCCACCCGCTCGTCACTGGCCGCCGGGTGGAGGTTGGGGACGGCGAAATGCATCAGGCCCGCCGGAACCAACCAGTTGACCACGCTGGGAAGGAACAGGGCGAAGAAGGTCCAGAAATCCACGATCCCCTTCTGCCAAACCATCAACGTGGTGATGTCGCCGAAGGGGCTGAAGGCCCCCCCCGCGTTGGCCGCCACCACGATGTTGATGCACGACAGGCTGACGAAAGCCGGATTGTCCCGCCCCACCGCCAACACCACGGCGCACATCAGCAGGGCGGTGGTCAGGTTATCCGCCACCGGCGAGATGAAAAAGGCCAGCAGTCCGGTCATCCAGAACAGTTGCCGGTAGCCGAACCCCGAGCGAATCAACCACGCCCGCAGGGCGTCGAACACCCGCCGCTCCTCCAGGGCGTTGATGTAGGTCATGGCCGTCAGGAGGAAGAGAAAAAGCTCGCCGTATTCCAAAAGGTTATGCCGCGCCGCCTGCTCCACGGCGCGGGGATCGCTTCCCGTGTAAGACCAGGCGATGACCGCCCAGATCACCCCCGCCGCCAACAGCACCGGCTTGGATTTGCGCAGGTGGGTGAACTCCTCGGCCATGACCAGGGCGTAGGCGACGATGAACAGCCCCAGGCTAAAATATCCCGCCCAATGGCCGGTCATCTCCCCGCCTCCAGCGGAGGCCAGGGCCGATGCCGGATGGAGCCCGCAAAGCAGCGCCATCCACAACGTGCGTTTATGGGGCATGGTTCTCTTCCTCCGTGAGGGCTGAATTTCCGTGGGACGACGAAGCCACAGGCCATTGTGAGAGAGCTTTCATGTAAACTCAACGTTCGTAAGGTAGGGTGTTCAGCCTCGATTCAGGTGCCATGTCCGGAACGCAAAAAATGGGACGGCGGACCGTCCCCTTTTTGCAAGCCCAACATCTTCCCGTGAAACAACGTCGTCACCTCACCCCTGGCCCCTCTTCAAAATCTGGTCGCCTCCGGCGACGATTGTGCGGGAAAGCACAATCGGACGGGTGAAACCAGCCCGCAGGGAGAGGGCCAGGGATGGTCCGAATCACGATTGGGCGTGCCGCCTGGAAGTCTGTCGGATTTATAGTTTTTCCATTTTAAAATTGCACATCCGGTCAGGCGGCGTCTGGGGGTGCAACCAACTTTATCACGACGAAAACGTCATTCCCGCCTTCGCGGGAATGAGTGCGCCCACAAGGGCGCTTTATCAGCACGGTGGAAGTCCGTGTCGGAGGAAGCC
>JADGAP010000130.1 GCA_015231965.1 Magnetococcales bacterium
GTCATGGGTCCGCCCATGGGTCCGCCCTGGCAGCGCATCAGCACGGCGGGGGGAACGGAGGAGGGGTTGGACTTGGCCTGTTCGCACATCTTTTGATGATGCTCTTGGGCCTGCTGTTGACGCTCCTGCATGGACTTCTGCGCCTGCTGTTGACGCTCCTGCATCGCCTTTTGCATCTGCTCTTGTTGCTGTTTCATTTGCTCGTCGCGCTGTTTCACCGCGTCTTGGCGCTGTTGCATCATCTCTTGGCGAGCTTGTTCCTGTTGCTGTTGCGCCTGTTGCATCTGCTCTTGACGCTGCTTTTGCATCTGCTGCATCTGCTCTTGACGCTGCTTTTGCATCTGTTGCGCCTGCTCCTGGCGCTGCTTGACCCACTCCGGGGTTTCGCCGGGGGGGACCGCGCCGGGAGCGACAACAGGTCCGGGTCCGGGGCCGTAACCGGGGCCGGGGCCGTAACCGGGGCCGGGGCCGGGGCCGGGGCCATAACCGGGTCCAGGGCCGTAACCGGGGCCGCCGGGAACGGCGGGGGCTGCGGGAGCGGCGACCGCCGGAGCGGAAGCAGCGGGAGCGTTTTCAGCGGCTTGGGCCGCGCCCGCGAAATCGACAGCCCACGCGCTGCCTGCGGAAGCCAGACCCAAAACTGCCGCCAGGGTCAGAACCTTGCCAAAAGATTGTTTCATGGCGCCTTTTCCTCCATCAGTTTTTGGCGTTTCCTCACAGGGGCCGGGATAGGGCAGATCTGGGAGACGCACCTCCATAATGAAACTCTAATATGCCATAGTTGGAAAAATTCTCAACGGATATTATTGTAAATCTTTCCCCACACCCCCCATGGGGGGTTACAGTTTGGTTGCACGCACCGCCGCATGATCCCCAAAGGGCGGTCCACGAGGGACGGAAAGAGGATGAGCGCCGTGGAAGGGAACGACCGCATCCTGGTGGTAGAGGACGACGAGGAGACTCGGACGCTGCTGCGGGACTATTTGGAACGCAACGGTTTTCGCTGTACCACGGCGCGAGATGGCCCGGCGATGCGGGCGGAGTTGGTGCGGGGTGCCCCGGATCTGGTCGTGCTGGACCTCATGCTGCCGGGGGAGGACGGCTTGACCCTGTGCCGCACTCTGCGAGCCGATCCCGTAACCGCCAATTTGCCGGTAATCATGCTCACCGCCCGGGCGGAGGAGACGGATCGCATCGTCGGGCTGGAGATGGGGGCGGATGATTATCTGCCCAAACCGTTCAATCCCCGGGAGTTGCTGGCCCGGGTGAAGAGCGTGTTGCGCCGGGCTCGGGCCACCCCCCTCTCCCGCGCCCCCCAGGAGCCCAAGGGGTTCCGTTTCGGCGGCTGGACCCTGGATCTGGCGGCGCGGCGGCTCAACACCCCGGATGGCGTGCTGGTCCCCTTGAGCCGCAGCGAATTCTTGTTGCTGCGGATTTTCATCGCCCACCCCCGGCAGGTTCTCGACCGGGACAAGATCATGACCCTCTACAAAGGGCGGGAGGCGGATCCGGACGATCGAGGCATCGACGTGCAGGTGGGGCGGTTGCGCAAGCGGCTGGCCGACGGCCTGAGCGAGGAGGTGATCCGCACGGTATGGGGTCAGGGCTACATGATGGATGTCGACGTGGATCCCTGGTTCTAGCGGCATGGACGCCCATCGAATCTTGCTGGTGACAGGCTGTTCGCCGGAGGGGATCGGGCGGGCGGCGGCGCGGCGGATGGCGGCCCGGGGCTGGCGAATCTTCGCCGCCACCCGGCGCACCGAACATTTTCCCGAACTTCGCGCCGAGGGCTTGGAGCCGCTGCGGCTGGATCTCGCCGACGAATCCTCCATCGCCCAGGCGGCGGAGGAGCTGTTGGCCCATTCCGGGGGGGCGCTGTCGGCGGTGTTTCACAACGGTGCCTATGGTCAGCCGGGGGGGCTGGAGGATCTGCCCACGGCGGCGTTGCGGCGGCAGTTCGAGTGCAACCTGTTCGGGGTCCACGA
The DNA here is from genome assembly GCA_015231965.1 of Magnetococcales bacterium. Lineage (GTDB taxonomy): Bacteria > Pseudomonadota > Magnetococcia > Magnetococcales > JADGAP01 > JADGAP01. Next base: position 1,989 of record JADGAP010000130.1, read on the forward strand.
GTTGACCCGGCGGCTACTTCCGGCGCTGCTGCGGGACGGCGGCGGGCGGCTGCTGATCAACAGTTCGGTGTTGGGATTCGTCGCCATGCCCTGGCGGGGGGCCTACGTCGCCAGCAAGTTCGCCCTGGAGGGGTGGGCCGACGCCCTGCGTCTGGAGTTGGAAAACAGCGGCGTCGACGTGGTGTTGATTGAGCCGGGACCGGTGGAGACCCGCTTTCGCGCCAACGCCCTGGCGGCCTTCCATCGCGAGGCGGCTGTGGAGTCCAGCCGCCATCAGGAGGTCTATCGGGGGTTGGTGGCAAAGTACGCGGGGGGAAAATCGTCGTCGGCCTTCGCGGTGGGTCCGGAGGTCGTGGCGAAGGTGGTGCAGCGGGCGTTGGAGAGTCGCCGTCCCCGGGTGCGTTACCGGGTGACGGCTCCCACCAAAATTTTCGCCTTCCTGAAGCGGGTGATGACTGATCGCGGGTTGGATCGGCTGTTGCGATTGGGATAGTTTGGAGATTGTCCTGAGGAAGGTGCGCGACTCCGAATCAGCAACCGCACGCTCACCGATTTTTATCGACCCGCTTCCCTTCCAGGCGCGGCCCGTTTCCCATTGGAACAGGAGTGGTGGACGAGGCTCCGGTTGGGTTAGGATGACCCGACGTTCAACGCCGTTCCCCAACCGCACTCAACGCCCATGATTCCCCTGGCCATTCCCGATCTTTCCGGCAACGAGTCCCGTTATCTTCAGGAGTGCATCGACTCCACCTTCATTTCGTCGGTGGGGCCGTTCGTCACCCGTTTCGAGGCCGCGGTGGCGTCTGCTTGCGGGGCCAGCCGGGCGGTGGCGACGGCCTCCGGGACCAGCGGCCTGCACGCCGCCCTGACCGCTTTGGGGGTGGGACGGGGGGAGCTGGTCATCACCCCGTCGTTCACCTTCATCGCCACCGCCAACGCCATCGCCCATTGCGGGGCGGACCCCTGGCTTTTCGACATGGAGCCCGGCTCCTGGACCCTCGACCCCGTGCAAGTGGAGGAGTCCCTGGAGTGGGAGGCGGAAGAGCGTCCGGAGGGGGTTTTTCACCAGAAGACGGGGCGTCGGGTGGCCGCCATCCTGCCGGTCTACACCCTGGGAACCCCCGCCGCCATGGATCGACTGGCCCGCCTGGCGCGACGCTACCGCCTGCCCCTGCTGGCCGACGCCGCCGCCGCCCTGGGGGCGACGTTTCTGGGCGATCCGGTGGGAAAACTGGGGGCGGACCTCACCGTTTTTTCATTCAACGGCAACAAGACCGTCACCTGCGGCGGCGGCGGGGCGGTGGCAGGGCAGGATGCGGAGACGGTGGATCTGGTGCGTCATCTCACCACTACCGCCCGTCGGGGGGCGGACTACACCCACGACCGGGTGGGGTTCAACTATCGCATGACGGCCTTGCAGGCCGCCGTCGGTTGCGCCCAGTTGGAGCGCCTGGAGCATCTGGTGGGGGCCAAGCGGCGGATCCGCGCCCGCTACGACGCCGCCTTCGCCGATCATCCCCGACTCTCCCTGTTCCCCCAGCCGCCGGACCGGGAGAGCGCCTGCTGGCTCTCCGGCGTGGTGGTTTACGACGCCGACTCGGAGGCCATGGCCGCGTTGCGCCAGCAACTGCTCCAGGAGGAGATTGACGTCCGCCCCTTTTGGAAGCCGGTCCATCTCCAACAGCCCTTCGCCCACGCCCCCCAGGCCGCCCTGCCCGTCACCGACGGGGTGTGGGGCCACGTGTTGACCCTGCCCTGCTCGGCGGCCCTGACCCAGGAGGATCAGGAGCGGGTGATCCTCGCGGTGCAGCGGGCGCTGGAGCGCGGCGCGGGAGCGGCTTGAGCCGCGCCGTCCGCCCTGCCCCTCACCCCAGCATGCCCAGCCAGCGCACCAGGCGACGGGTTCCGGGGCTGAAAAGTTTGGGGGTGTAATATTGCCCGGCCACCCCCTTGGAAATTTCGCTCCGGGTGGGGTAGGGGGCGATAATTCCGGCCATCACCCCGATGCCCATCTTTTGTTGCACCGCCAACACCCAGGGAAGGATCAACTCCCCGGCGTGGGCTCCGACGATGGAGGCCCCCAAAATCCGCCCCTTCTTGCCCAGAATGATCTTGATCATCCCCTCCGCGTCCCCCTCGGCGCGGGCGCGATCATTTTCGCCGAAGGGTTTGCGCAACACCTGAAACAGCGTCTCGGCGCGGCGGGCCTCCTCCTCCGAAAGCCCCACATGGGCCAACTCGGGATCGGTGTAGGTGACCCGCGGCAGGGCGGAATAATCCACCCGGGCGGGGAGGTGAAAGAGGGCGTTGCGCAGGACGATCCCGGCGTGATAGCCCGCCGCGTGGGTGAATTGAAAGCCGCCGGTCACATCGCCGATGGCGAAGACGCGGCGATTGGTGGTGCGCAACCGATCATCCACCTTGATCCCCGCCGGAGTGAAATGGATCCCCGCCGCCTCCAGACCCAACCCCTCGACGTTGGGCTTGCGTCCGGCGGCGATGAGCAGATGGCTGCCGTCGACGCGGGACTCCAGCCGCTCCTGCTCCAACACCAGGGCGACGCCCCCCAAGCCGGTCTCGATGCGCCGCACCGTCACTCCGGCGCGAAAATGGACCCCCTCGGCGGTCATCCGCCGCACCACCAGCTCCGCCAGTTCGGGATCCTCCCGGGGCAGGGGGCGTCCCAGATCGACCACGGTCACTTCCGACCCCAGGCGGCGATGGGCCTGGGCCATCTCCATGCCGATGGGCCCCGCCCCGATGACCAGCAGATGGGGCAAGGGGTGGGCGTGGTCGAAGATGGTTTCGTTGGTGAAATAGGGAACGCTCTCCAACCCCGGAAAGGGGGGGAGGGCGGGGCGGCTGCCGGTGGCCACGACAAAACGGCGGGCGGTGATGCGAAACTCCCCCGCCTCCACCGTCCGGGGATCGAGAAACCGCCCCGGGGCGCGGATCACCGTCACCCCCAGCCCCTCGAACCGCTCCTGGGAGTCGTGGGGGGCGATGGCCCCGATCACCCCGTGAACGTAACGATGCACCCCCCGCCAGTCCACCTCGGGCTCTCCGGCCTGGACGCCGAATCGGGGCACCCGACGCATCGCCTCGGCGTGGGCGGCGGCGGCCAACAACGCCTTGGAGGGGACGCAGCCGGTATTGAGGCAATCCCCGCCCATGGCGTGGGGCTCCACCAGCGCCACCCTGGCCCCCATCTGGGCCGCCCCGGCGGCGGCGGCCAGTCCTCCCGCCCCCGCTCCCAAAATGCACAAGTCGGCTTCCAACGGACGAGACATGGGGAGCTCTCCACGGGATCCAAAGGAGAAGGTTGCGCGTCCGGCGCCATTCGTCGCACGCTTCATGCCCCAGAATAAACCCCTTCCCCGGGGGAAGCATGGAGAATCGACGAGGCGCGTCATGAAGCTGGTGGTGCAACTGATGGGCAAGGCCCCCCTTCCCGGCTACGCCAAAACCCGGCTGATTCCCGCCCTGGGCCCCGACGGGGCGGCGGCGGCGCAACGGCGCTTGATGACCCGCCTGTGTTCCATCGTCGGCGCATGGGTCGCCGCGTCGCCCCGGCGTTCCTGGAGGCTGTGGGCCGATCCGGACTTGACCCACCCCTGCTGGCGGGAGTTGGCTCCGGCGGAACATTTGCGCGTCCAACCCCCGGGGGATCTGGGGGCGCGCATGTCCTTCATCGCCCGGGAGGGGCTGAAGGAGGCCGACGCCGTTTTTTTGTTGGGAACCGATACCGCCTCCACCGACTTCCAACTGCTGGACGACGCCGAATCCGCCCTGGCCCAGGGGCGGGCCGTCCTGGCCCCGGCGGAGGATGGGGGCTACACCCTGCTGGGATTGCGGCGCTGGCATCCCGCCCTGTTCCACGAGATCTCCTGGGGCGGGGCGACGGTGGCGGAGCAAACCCGGAGCCGTTTTCACGCCCTGGGTTGGCCCTGGTGGGAGAGCCAACCCCAGTGGGATGTAGACGACGCGGCCTCGTGGTTTCGATTTGTTTCGGAAATGTAGCCGTTCCAATTCAAAATGGATCGGTAACTATTCAGCACCCCCGTTTTTGCGACTGCGGGTCCAGGGGGATCATCCCCCTGGCGGGTCCAGAGCCTGCCCCCGCGAAGGCGGGGGGCGGAGCCCGGGGTTTTGACTTTCGCTTTTGATCTTACATTTGTTTTTGTTCTTTTGGCGCGTTTTCAAGAGAAGCGAATGCGTTTTTCAACATTCGCGCAGCGCGCCCAATCGTCGCCGGAGGCAACCAGATTTTCACCTGATTCCGGATTCCGCTCCAAAAAATGGGGGGGGGCTGAATAGTTACTCTGATAGAGAAGAAATAGACCTCCCCCTCCCGTCGAGGCGTCACGGTCGCAAAAAGCGCCACAGTCGGGCCGCCGGCAGCCAGGACCAGGGAAGCTGGGGAAACGCCTCGCGATCCGCCGCGGAGGGGTCCATCCAGGAGGCCAGGGCGTCCCGGCGCCCCCGCCAATCGGCGCGCAATCCCAGCTCCCAGACCAGGCAGCGCATCCGCCCCACGCGGTGCAGCACCTCCCGGTCGGTGAAAACCGGCCCGCGCCACACTTGCCGCACCAGCGGCGCGGCCCCCTCCCCCGGCGCGAGGAGCCGGGAGTAGGGATCCGTCAACGCCGGAGGCAGCGGGGTCGCCAGATGATCCCGACACAGCACGGCGGCGAGCCCAAGATAGCGTTCCAGGCGCAACGACCGGGCGTTTTCCACCGTTCGCTCCCAATCCACCCCTGCCAGCCGCAGCAGCCGATCCCAATCCCGCAGCCAGACCAGGCGGGTCCACAAATGGCGGGCGCCGTGAAAGGCCAACAGCGGGGCCGCGGCCTCCAGGGCGGGGGCGGGCAGGGCGACGGCGAGACCTCCCGGATTCAAGGTCACGGCGTTCGACCACAAGAGTTGTTCCAACGCCCCCCCGCCGTCCCGCCGGACGGGCCGCCAATGCAACTCCACGAACACCCCGTCCCGCTCCCGACGAAAGAGATCGTGATTTCCCCCCGGGTCGCCGTGGTAGACGCCATGGGGAAGAAACTCCAGGGTGCGCAACGCCTCCCGGGCGGCGTTCGCATGAGGGGCGTGGACCAGGAGATCCAGGTCGCGACAGGGACGGACCAGGGGAGAACCGTGCAACTGCTGGGAGAGGGCCGGTCCCTTGAGGACGAACAGCGGAAGGCCCAGGCTTTCGCAGGCGACCAGGATCTCCCGCAACGCCCCGACGCGGACCATGGCTTGCAAGGTCAACCGTTTGCGCAAGATCCCCAAGGGTTGGGCGAGGGGGGCGGGAAGCCGCTCCAGGGCCGATTCCGGGAACAGCGTCCCCACCCCATGGTGACGCACCGCCCGGATGAAATCCTCCGGCTCCACCTCCGACCACGGCCACGACGGGGGAACGGGTTCCGGCTGCAACAGGGCGAAGATCAGCGCCAGCGACGGGGGAAAGGGGGGCGCTTCTGGATGGGCGGCATCCCCGACGGCGGCGGCGCGGGGAGAGGACGTCAAGGCCATGTGACGCCCTGGGTCTCGGCGAAATGACGCTGCATCACGTCCAGGCGGCGCAGCGCCTCGGGACGATCCGCCAGCCACCCCCGCACCCGCTCCAGCGCCCCGGCGACCTTGGGAATCGCCTGCAAGGTCCAGGTGGTATTGTAGGCCCAGGCCGTCTCGAACTGCCGTTCCACCGCCCGCCGCTGCGGCGGGGAGAGGAGCGACCAGGCCGACAGCCCCAACGTCAAACGGGAATACAACACGTCGGGGTCGAAGGCTTCCCGCTCGATGCTCAGGCGCAAGGCTTCCAACGCCGCCGGGGAGTATCCCGCCAGACGCAACTCCACCATCGCCAGCCCAAGCCAGACGCGGCTGCTCCCCGGATGGTGGGCCAACGACGCCCGGTAGGCGGCCCGGGCCTCTTCCCACGAAGCCCTCCCCCGCTCCGCGCCGCCCTCGTCCTCACGCCGCGCCAGGGCGGAGAACAGCTCCCCCCGACGATGCTCCCCCTCGGCGGTGGGCCGCCGCTCCTCGGCCCGGCGCTGGGCGGCGAGGGCCGAATGCAACGCCTCGGCGGAGGGCCCCGGAACGGCGGCAAGCCGCTCCCGAATGGCCAGGGCTTCCAACTCCGGCAGTTGCGCCGTCAGACGGTGGACGGCGTGCAGGAACATCCCGCCCCCCAGCAGCAGCGCCAGCAACGCCATGGGCCAAGGGGAGCCTGCTCCCGTTGCTGCCCCCGCCGGGGCCGCCCCGGGGGGCACCTCAGTTGGTGTAATACTTCCGGTAACGGCCATAGTAGCTTCCCGAATCGCCGTAGCCGTAGCGGGCGTGTTTTTTCACGTTCACCTGGGTCAGCACGCACCCCGCCAGCGCCACCCGGGACTCCTGCAACAGGCGCAACGCCTGCTTGACCACCTCTCGGGGGGTGCTGTCCCACTTGACGCAAAAGAGGGTGCGGTCGGCCATGCGGGCCAGCAGCTTGACGTCGGAGACCGGCATCACCGGCGGCGAGTCGATGACGACCAAGTCGAAGGATTGGGTCAGCCGCCCGATCAACCGCTCCATGCTCTGGGAACCCAGCAACTCCAGGGGGGGATGGTCCAGGGGGCGGGCGGGCAGCAGGCTCAGCCGCGGGACGACATCGGCGAGCAGCGCCTCCTCCAGGGTGCAGGTTCCCGCCAGATGGTCGGTGATGGTCCGTCCCGGAGCGGTGGGGGTCATGGAGCGCACCATGGGACGGCGCAAGTCGCAATCCACCAGCACCGTGTTCACCCCCAGCGAGGCCGCCGTGCGAGCCAGCGACATGGACAACTGGGTCTTGCCCTCCTCCGGCAACGACGAGGTGACCACGATCACCCGGGGGGGATGGTCTGGATCCGACAGCTTGAGGGTGATCCACAAACTGCGCAACGCCTCGGCATAGGCCGACGAGGGGCGCTCCACCAGATAGTCGGCGGGGAGGGCGGGGCGCCGGGCCTCCGGAATCACCAGGGGAACCATGCCGATGGCGGGAACCCCGCTCTCCTCCTCCAACTGCTCCTGACTGCGATAGACGTTATCCAACTGCTCCAGCAAAAAAATCAGGAAGATCCCCAACAACGCCCCCGCCCCCGCCGCCGCCGTCAAAATCAGCGTCACCTGGGGATGGGAGGGGCGACGGGGGGGATCGGCGGTGGCGATGACCCGGGCGTCGGGGGTCTGGATGTGAACCTGCTCCGACGTCTCCTTGAAGCGACCGAGAAAATTTTCATAGAGCAGGCGGTTGGCCTCCGCCTCCCGCTCCAACTCCCGCAAGCGAATTTTGGATTGGCCCTGGTCGAGAATATTTTTTTGCAGGTTATCCAGATTCATCCGCAACGAGCGTTCCCGCGCCCGGGCCACCTCCACCTTGCCCTCCAGACCGCTGGAGAGGCTGGCGGCCTCGGCGTGGATCTTGCCCCGCAGTTCGGACAACTGATTGCGCAACGCCACCATCTTGGGATGTTTTTCGCCGTAGCGTTCGGAAAGTTCGGTGATGGATTTGTTCAACTCCGCCTCCTGCTGGCGCAAATGCTGCACCAACGACGAGTTGGCCGACTCATCCAGCGCCCGTTGCCCGGAGCCCCCTCCCGACTCGCGAAAACGCTTCAATTTTTCTTCCGTCTCCACCCGTTGCGCCTGGGCCAGGATCAACTGGGTGTTGAGTTCGGAAAGCTGCTGCTGGTTGACGTGATCCCCCTGTTTTTCCAGCAATCCCGCCTGGGTGCGATAGGCCTCCACCGCCTTTTCCGACTCGGAAACGTTGTGGCGCAACCCCTCCAGCCGTTGATTCAACCAGGTGGAGGCGCGGCGGGTGGCCTCGAATTTGGATTCCAGTTGATCCACGATATATTGCTCGGCGATGGCGTTGGCCAGCCGGGCCGCGGTTTTGGCATCCGGCGAACCGAACTGGATGCCGATGACCATGGACTGGGTCACCGGGCGGACGGTCAAACGCCCCATCACCTGGTTGATCACCGAACGGCGCAGCCGGGCCGCCTCATCCTCCCCGGAGTCGTCGGGGGATGGGGCGGGGCTCCACAAAGCCCGGAGATAATCGGGAATCAACGCCTTGAGGCCGAACCCCGTCTTGGGCGGCAGCAGGGCGGGATTGAACAGGGGATCTTTTTCCAACTCCAGCTTTTCCACCACCCGCTCGATGAGATTACGAGAGCGGATCACCTCCACCTCGCTCAACAGGCGAAAGTGGGAGGGGGTGATCTGGGACATCACCTCCTTGATGTTGAGGATGCTCATGCGGGGCGATTCCACCATCACCATGGCTTCGGCGGTGTAGATTCGCGTCACCTGCATCACCCACAACCCGGTGAGCAGGGTGGCGATGAGCATCGCCCCCAGGATCAAGCCGCGGCGTTGCCACAATAGGCGGTAAATCCGCCCCGGTTTGAACGACTCCCGCTGATTCCAAAAGGGACGGGGGGCGGGAAGGGGCGGGACGGCGA
>JADGAP010000131.1 GCA_015231965.1 Magnetococcales bacterium
GGCTTTCCTGGATTCCCGCTTTCGCGGGAATGACGAGCGTAAATTCTTTAGCTGGAAATGTGCAAAACTGAAATGGAACCGCTATACACATCCATCCGGCTTGGAACATCCATCATGACGGCAGAACGCAGGATGAATATACTATTGGAATAAATTTAATATTATTTCATGGCACCGCACGAGGGGATGGGAGAGATTGTAACAATCCTCAACAAAATACAGAATTGTGAACAAAATGGTGCCCCGCCCCTGGGGCGGCGGGCTTTGATCTAGCCGTCGTCCCGGCCCTTGCTGGCCTCCAGATCGAACAGCAGGCACAACATGCGCCGGACGAACAAGGCGGGGCGCTGATGGGGCTCGCCTTGCGGGGGCAAGGCGGGCAGAGGGCCTTCGCCGCCGAGCAGGGCGTGGGCTAGGAGACGCAGCAGGGCGTCGCGAAAGGGGGGAGGGAGGTCGTTCAGCACCGGGTCGGGGTCGAAGTCGTAGATCCACGGCCCCCCCGGACCATCCACTAGGCGGATGAGCAGCCAGTCGGCGTGCAGCAGCGCCGCCGCCCGCTCCAGGGGGAGGCGCAGCCGTTCCGGGATGGGGAGTCGCCAAAACTGTTCCAGCCGCTCCTCGCCCGGTTGGTTGGAGGGGGCGTCTTGTCCCAGCAGCAGTTGCAGCGTTCCCCCCACCAGATAGGCGTGACAGAGGGTGCCCTCCCTGGCGGGGGCCAGCAGCAGCGGCGTCGGGGCGGGATCCGTCTCCAGCAGGGCCTTGAGCTGCTTGGGGCGAAAAAGCTGCCACGCCCCCCGACCGCTGGCCGGATGCCAGACCACCCGGGAATGGGCGTCGAGAAAGGCGCGGGCCTCTTGGGGATCGTTGGCGCACAGCAGCGGCGGAATGGCCAACCCCGCGCCGCGCAGCCGTTCCAGGGAGGCGTAAAGGTGAAATCCGGCCTGATAGGCGGCGAACCCGTTGAACATCCGGACGCCCCGCCGTTCCATCTCCTGGAGCAGGCTCATGCGGGCGCTTTCCCGCTGTTGCCGGGCCAGATAGTCCACTTGCCACAGCCCCCAGTCCACCCCTTCCGCCGGATCGGGAACCACCGGATTTTGGTGGGCGTGACCCTGGATCCAGGCCCGTCGCACCCCCGCCAACGATGTCCCCTGCTGGATCATGCGGTCCATCCCCAGGGCGTCGCCGGGCCCCGCCATGGGCAGGGAAAAACGGCGGGAGGTGCCGGGGGCCTGGGCTTCCAGCAGGGTGTGCAGGGCGTCTCCCAGGGGGGCGTCGGCGGTGAAGAGGGCGATTTCCATGGATCGGGGGATCCTTTTGGGTCAGCCGTTACGCCGCGTCCGAGCGGGATTGCTCCCACAGGCGCAGCAGATGGGCGCACACCTCCTGGGCTTCCAGGGCGGTGCGCCCGGTGCTGGCCAGGGGGGCCTTCTCTCGCAGGGCGGCGCGGAGGTTTTCCACCGCCAGGGGCATGGCCTGACCCAGGCCGGTCTCTTCGATTTCACCGGGTTCCAGAATGCGGTATCCGGCGAATTGGGGATCCTCCCCCACCCGCTGCCGACGAATGGAACGCCCGGAATTTTCCACCACGATGCGCCCTTTTTCCATGATCAAGGTCAGTTCGAACAGGGTGAAGGCCCGGGCGTCCCCCCCCACCAAATAGGCCAGCCCCCCCTGTTCCAGGCGCAAGACCGCGTCCACGGTGGGATCCTTGGGAAAAAAGTCGTGGCGGGATTCCAACGCCGCCACCGGCAGGGAGGGCCCCAGCAAATAGTGCAGCAGATCCACCAAATGGCTGCCGTTGTTGAGCAGCCCCTTGACGTAACTCCCCATGGCCGAGATCACCCCGCCCCACGCTCCGGAGGCCAGTTCGTCCCGCAGGGCCGTGATGCCGGGGGTCCAGCGGCGGAGATAGTTCACCGCCAGCAGTTTGCCCGACTCCTCGTACTCCCGCACCCAGTAGCGGGAGCGTTCCAGGTCGTCGGTCAGGGGTTTCTCGCAAAAAACCGCCCGCACCGGCGCGGTGAGCAGCTTTTCCAGCAAGCTGCCGTGGAGCGGGGTGGGGGCGCAGACGCTGACCACGTCGAAGGCCATGCCGGTGCGCAGGCACCCTTCCAGGGTGGAAAACCCCACCGGGACGCCCCAATAGTCCATGAACGCTTGGCGTCGGGCCGTGTCCGGCTCCACGCAGGCGGCGATCATGAACTCAGGATGGCGGGAATAGGCCCCGGCATGGGTCAACACGGCGTCGCCCGGGGATTCCGCCCGTTCGTCAAAGCCGCCGGCGATTTGGCCGCAGCCCACGATCAGGGCCGTGAGGGGATGGGACGATGAGGTTGCGGAGGAGCTCATGGAGGCGAAAACCATTGGAAGGCGAACAGGGAAGAAAGGGATTCAGTCATCCAGCAAACCCAATTGTCGGGCGGTCTTGGCCAGTTGATAGGGGTCCACGGGTTTGCGCAGGTAGCTGTTGGCCCCCAGGGCGTAACTGCGCACCACGTCGCGATCCTCGTCCGAGTTGGTCAGCATGATCACCGGAACGTCCCGGGTGGCGGGCATTTGCCGGATGGCATGGAGAAATTCGACCCCGTCCATGCGCGGCATTTTGATGTCCAACAAAATGAGGACCGGCAGGAGGGGCGGCTCGGTCCCGGCGAAGAGGCCGGTTCCCGCCAGATAGTCCAGCCCTTCCCGTCCATCCCGCGCCGTGACCACGGGATGGTGGAGGCCATTTCTACGCAGAGCGCGAACAACGAACTCCGCTGCCAGTGGATCGTCATCCACCAGGAGAATGGGCCGATCTTGGCTCATGGGCGCCCTCGCGCTAGCTTATTTGGAGAGTGTGCAGTTTATCACGTCTGTCCGGGTTCGCCATACCTTCATGGAACGGATGGGGGTCATTCACGGCGGGGGGGGGCGGGCGGCGGGATTCATCTCTCCCAGGGAGAAGCGAAATACCGCCCCCTCGCCAAGGTGGGATTCGGCGGCGATGACGCCCCCCAGGTGATGAATCATTCGGGCCGCCGTGGCCAGGCCGATGCCCGATCCCGCGAACTCGGCCTCGTGGTGCAAGCGTTGAAAGGGTTGGAACAATCGGTCGACCAGGGTGGGGTCGAAGCCCACCCCGTTATCCCGCACAAAATAGACCGGTTTGCCGACGGCGTCCGCTTCCCAGCCCAACTCGATGCGCGCCTCCTCCCGGGGGCGGGTGAACTTCCAGGCGTTGGTCAAGAGATTCTCCAACACCACGGTCAGTTGCTCCTCGTCGGTCATCACGATGATCTCGGAAGGGGCGACGAAGGTGACACGGCGCTGGGGGTCGCTCCGGCGCAACCCTTCCACCACGGCTCGGGCCAGCGCCGCCAGATCCACCGGATGGGGGCGGCGGGTGATGCGAATGGCCCGGCTCCAGTTGAGATAGTCGCTGATCCGCTGTTTCATGCGGACGGCGCTCTCCTCCAGCAGCCCCAGAAAGCGCCGCCCCTCTTCCTCCATCTCCCCCGCGTAGTCTTCCTGCACAATGCGCACCAGCCCCTCGATGTTGCTCAAGGGGGCGCGCAGATCGTGGGCGATGGTGTAGGAAAAGGCTTCCAACTCTTCATTGGCCCGGGCCAATTGCCGGGTGCGCTCCATCACCCGCTGCTCCAGGTTGGCGTTGAGCTTGCGGATCTCCTGCTCGGTCCGGGCCCGGGGGGTGATGTCCTGGGAGAGCAGCAGATAGCCCAGCAACTCTCCGTCCGCCCCGCGAATCAGCGACACCCGGGATTCCACGATGCGCTCCCCCGCGGGCGAGGGGCGGCGCGTGGTGTAGTAGTGCTCGCCTTGCTGGCGCACCTTCTCCATGCCAGCGTCCACGTGGGCGGGATCCACCCCCTCCCACTCGTGAATCCGTTCCAGGGTTTGGCCGATGACCTCCTCGGCCTTGCGCCCGAAAAGGCGTTCCGCCGTGGGGTTGAAATAGCGGATGACGTTGCGCTGATCCGAGGCGACGATGGAGAGTCCCGAGGAGCGGGCCAGGATGCTGTCGAGGAAGGCGGTGGTGAGGGCCAGTTGATCCCGATGGCGGCGCAGTTCGTCGCTCTCCATCAGTTGCCGGATCAGGGGGTCGCTCACGCGGTGGAAGAGGAAAAATCCCCCGCCGATGAACGCCAGGGCGACGCCCAGCAGCGAGATTCCCGCCCGAAGGAAGGGGGCGCGCACCTCGTCCATATCGATTTTGGCCACCACCCCCATGGGGGGGAAGTGGAGCGGCTCGTGGGCCGCCAACACCATCACGCCCCGGTAGTCCAGCCCCTCCACTGTGCCCGACAGACCCGACAAGGCCCGGCGCATCGGCTCGCCCTGCGCGTCGTGGAAGGGGATGTCGGTGGGAACGCCCTCGCCATGGCGCTGGCTGAGCAGGTAGACCATCCTCCCCTCGCGAAATTCGGCCATGGCGAATTCGCCGCTCTCGCCAAAGCCGGAAAATCGTTGGTGGGCCTCCCGCGCCTGGGTCAGCACCGCCTCCCGAATTCCCTCGGAGTGCATCGCTTCATGCTCCTGATGATACAGGGCGATGGCCTCGATGAGCCGCGCTCGGCTCTGGACGGTCTCCACCAGCCGGGCCCGCTGCTGTTCCAACGAGACGTGATAAAGATGAAACACAGCGACCCCGCCCACCCCCAACACCAGGGCGGCCATGATCCAGGAGAGCCGAAGGATGCGCGCGCGTTCGCCCATGGGGGGCTCCAACGCCGGTTGGAAGCGAGAGGAAAATGATTTTCGCGGACATCCCGCCGCCGCGACTGGAGGAGTATTGTTTAAATCATCCGCGCACGACGCCGAAGGGAACCCCTTGGGCAAGAGATCCCCCGGAAGGCTATCCGCCCTGCATCAGCGCCGTGAAATCCGACCACTGTTCCACGCGAAAAGCCCGAATGTCCCGAACCGAAGCCGGGAACCAAGGCAAGGATTTCAACGCCAGCATAACGGTGAAGAGACGGGCCATGTCTTCGTCATCGGTGACGTAAAGGCTGCCCTGAACGCGACGAAAGCCATGTTCGTCCAAAACGGCTCCGATGTCGGCGTAGGCTTGCTGGACGCTCCTCGGATGGTGGCGCAACGTATCGGAAACCACCAGATCGAAGGCGATGGCGTACATCAGGCAGCCTCGGGGTCGGCCTTCATCTGGGAGTAGAGATAGTCGGTCTCTTCCCCGGTTTCGACCAGGGTGACGCCGATTACCCAGTCGCCGTCGGGGGTCCGGTTTTTCAGTGCGTCCACGGCGTATTTCGGTCCCAGGGGACCGAAGCTCTTGATGGTTCCCTTGGGCAAGGGCGGGGGATGGGCCGCCAGGGCGGGGGCGTTCATCGTCCACTCTCCCGGATTGCGTCGTTGACCCGAGGTTGCTCCCGAGGTCGATCCTCGCTCTTCATTCTACGTCAATTTGCCGCAGCAGTATTTATATTTTTTGCCGCTATCGCAGGGGCAGGGGTCGTTGCGGCCCACCTTGTCGGCGTGGACCAGGGCGTTGGGCAGGATCACCGGTTCGCCGCCGGTCCAGGCGGCATCGCCCATGCGTTCCGGCTCCTGGTCGAGGCCGGGGATTTGCAGGCGCATGATTCGTTCCAGGTCCGCCGCCCGTTCCGCCTCCAACTGGTCCACCTCTTCCCGGGCGCGCACCTCGACCCGGGAGAGGATCTCCACCGTCTCCGACTTGATGCGGTCCATCATCAGGCCAAAGAGTTGGAAGGACTCCCGCTTGTATTCGTTGAGGGGGTCTTTTTGAGCGTAGCCCCGCAGATGGATCCCCTCCTTGAGGTGATCGAGATTTTGCAGGTGCTCTTTCCACAATCCGTCGAGAATTTGCAGCAGGATGGTCTTTTCCAGGTGGCGCACCAGATCGGGGGTGAGCCGCTCCTCCCGCACTTGATTGTAGGCGGTGAGGGCCTCCAGGGTCCGTTCCCGCATGATCGGGATGGTCACGCCCTCCTCGTCGCGCCAGGCTTCCGCCGGAATTTCCACGGCGAACTGGGAGTGGATCGCCTCGCCGAAGGCCTTGGCCTGCCAATCCTGGGGATAGGCGTGTTCGGGGAGGTGCTTGGTCATCAGCGAATCCAGCAGATCCTCCCGCATGTCGGCGATGTAGGAGGCGACCTCCGTATCATCGATCTCCATGATTTCGCGTCGTTGTTCGTAGATCACCCGGCGCTGCTCGTTCATCACGTCGTCGAACTTGAGGAGGTTTTTGCGGAGGTCGAAGTTGCGTCCCTCCACCTTCTTTTGCGCCGACTCGATGGCCTTGTTGATCCAGGGGTGGATGATCGCCTCCCCCTCCTGCAACCCCAGCCGTTGCAGCATGCCGTCAATGCGATCGGAGCCGAAGATGCGCATTAGGTCGTCTTGCAACGACAGATAGAAGCGGCTGGCCCCCGGGTCTCCCTGGCGTCCCGAACGGCCCCGCAACTGATTATCGATGCGGCGGGATTCGTGGCGCTCGGTGCCGATGATGTTGAGCCCGCCCAATCCCAGCACCTCGGCTTTTTCGGCGGCGCACTGGGCGCGGATGGTCGCCTCCATGGCCTTGGCGGTCGCCTCGTCGGCGTCGTCGGGGATCTCCCGGCGGAGGCGCATCTCGGGGTTGCCACCCAGTTGGATGTCGGTGCCCCGGCCCGCCATGTTGGTGGCGATGGTCACCGCCCCCTTGCGCCCCGCCTGGGCCACGATCTCCGCTTCCAGCTCGTGGAATTTGGCGTTGAGGACGGTGTGGGGAACCTGGAGCTGCTTCAGGTGGTTGGAAAAGGCCTCGGATTTTTCAATCGAGGTGGTGCCCACCAGCACCGGCTGACCCCGTTGGTGGCAGTCGATGATCTCCTCGATCACCGCCTTGAACTTCTCCTCCAGGGTGCGATAGACCTGATCGTCCCGGTCGTCGCGGATCATGTCCTGGTTGGTGGGGACGCAGATCACCTCCAGATTGTAAATGGCGGAAAATTCCGCCGCCTCGGTGTCGGCGGTGCCGGTCATCCCCGCCAGTTTGGCGTACATGCGGAAGAGATTTTGGAAGGTGATGGACGCCAGGGTCTGGGATTCGTTCTGGATGATCACCCCTTCCTTGGCTTCCAGGGCTTGATGGAGTCCGTCGGAGTAGCGGCGGCCCGGCATCATGCGCCCGGTGAACTCGTCGATGATCACCACCTCGCCGTCCTTGACGATGTAATCCTTGTCCAACTCGAACATGACGTGGGCTTTGAGGGCCTGATTGACGTGATGCACCGTCTCCACGTTGATCAGGTCGTAAAGCCCCCCCTCCTTGAGCAGGCCGTGTTCCCGCAGCAGCTCCTCGATGCGCTCGTTGCCCTCCTCGGTGAAGATGACCGAGCGGGCCTTTTCGTCGTGGGAGTAGTGAAGGGCGGGGTCCAGCAGGGGGATCAGCCGGTCGGCCCGATAGTATTTGTCGGTGTTGTCCTCGGTGGGGCCGGAGATGATCAGGGGGGTGCGGGCTTCGTCGATGAGGATGGAGTCCACCTCGTCGACGATGGCGAAGTGGGGTGCCCGCTGCACCATCTCCCGCAGGCTGAACTTCATGTTGTCCCGCAGGTAGTCGAAGCCGAATTCGTTGTTGGTGCCATAGGTGATATCGGAGCCGTAGGCCTCTTGCCGCTCCCGGTCGTCCAGGCCGTGGACGATCACTCCCACGCTCATGCCGAGAAACCGGAAAATCCGCCCCATCCAATCCGAGTCGCGCGTGGCCAGGTAGTCGTTCACCGTCACCAGATGCGCCCCCAGCCCGCTGAGGGCGTTGAGATAGAGGGGCAGGGTGGCCACCAGGGTCTTGCCCTCGCCGGTCTTCATTTCGGCGATCTTGCCTTGATGCAGCACCATGCCGCCCACCAACTGCACGTCGAAGTGGCGCATGTTGTTGACCCGCTTGCTCGCCTCCCGCACCGTGGCGAAGGCTTCGGGGAGCAGGTCGTCGAGCCGTTCGCCATTGGCCAGGCGCTGGCGGAATTCCACGGTCTTGGCGGCCAGTTGGGCGTCCGAAAGGGCGACGAATTCGGGCTCCAGGGCGTTGATGCGGGCGACGGTCGGACGGAGCTTCTTCAGGTACCGGTCGTTGCGGGAGCCGAAGATTTTCCGGGAAAGGGCGGCGAACATGGCGTTGAGTCCTGTGGCGGAACAGCATGAAAATCCCTGTTTATAGCACGCCGGGAGGGGCTTGGCAAACGGCGGCGCGTCCCCCCGGGTGTCCCGTCGCTCCCCGGAGGACCGTCGATAAATTCAGTTGATCAATGCATTAGAATTATTTATTATACATACCTTCTCACGAAGGCTATATGTAGTCTAGTTAGTCAATGAATTTTCAGGATTTCCCTTTTTTCAGGGAGGGTCGGGCGTGAGATGGCTCAGAGGGCCGAAAGCGCGGGAACTCCCCTGAAAATCACATGAACGGACGACAACAATCAAGGAGAGCGGCATGACGGGCAAGACGAAGGCGAAGACTCAAGCCGAACCGGTGGTTCAAGCCGCGGCTCCCACCCCGGCGAAAAAGGTGAAAGTGGCGGCGCCCGAAACCAAGTCGGTGAAGGCCCCCGCTTCCAAGGAAAAGAAGTGCAAAACCTGCAAGCCGGCGAAGAAAAGCAAGAAGGATAAGAAGGGCAAGAAAAAGTAATCAGCGGGATCGTTGGGCAAAAAAGGCGGCTTCCTCGATGGGAGCCGCCTTTTGAGTGGATCAAACGATGTTCTGGAATTTTTACGCCACCATCTCGTCATCCCATTTCGGGCGTGTTCGCCCTGGAGCGATTCGCCGTATTTGCAGCCTATGCAACCGGTTGATGCCACTTTGGTTCAGGGCCGTGTGATCGCTCCTTTATCAACATTTCCGATCCGATCACCCCGCCAGCATTTGCTTGAGCAGGTCGTTGACCATTTGCGGGTTGGCTTGGCCCCGGGTGGCCTTCATCACTTGACCGACGAAAAACCCGAACACCTTGGTCTTGCCCTGGCGGTATTGTTCCACTTCGGCTGGGTTGGCGTCGAGAATCTTTCGGATCTCTCCTTCGATGGTCCCGGTATCGGAAACCTGCTTCAGTCCACGGGCCTCGATGATCCCCTCGGGCTCCTGGCCGGATTCAAACATGGCCTGGAACACCTCTTTGGCCATTTTGCCCGAGATGGTTCCGTTTTGCACCAGCAGCAGCAGCTTGCCCAGCCGTTGCGGGGGCACGGGGGAGGCGGAGAGTTCATGTCCCTCCCGATTGAGGCGGCCCAGCAGTTCCACCTGCACCCAGTTGGCGGCGGATTTGGCCTCGGGGCGGACCCCCTTCTCTTCCATGTCGATCACCGCCTCGAAGTAGGTGGCCAGATCCTTGTCCGCCGTCAGGACGCTGGCGTCGTAGGAGGAGAGCCCGAATTGTTGCATGTAGCGCAGCCGTTTGGCTTCTGGGAGTTCGGGGAGGGCGGCCCGGGCCTTGTCGATGCGCGCTTCGGTAAGCACCAGCAGGGGGAGGTCGGGTTCGGGGAAGTAGCGGTAGTCGTGGGCGTCCTCCTTGCCGCGCATAGAGCGGGTGACGCCTTTGTCCGGATCCCAAAGGCGGGTCTCCTGCACCACTTTTTCGCCGTTTTCGATGAGTCCGACTTGGCGTTCCGCCTCGTAGACGATGGCCCGCATGACGTTGCGGATGGAGTTGAGATTTTTCAGTTCGCAACGGGTTCCGAAGGGGGCGGATTCGTTGGTTCGCACCGAGACGTTGGCGTCGCAGCGTAGCGAGCCTTGTTCCATGTTGCCGTCGCAGACTCCCAGGTAGCGCAGCAGGGAGCGCAGGTTTTTCAGGTACTCTCCCGCCTCTTCCGGGGTGCGCAGGTCTGGTTCCGAGACGATCTCCATCAGCGGCGTGCCGGTGCGGTTGAGGTCGACCCAGGAGGCTCCGGGGATTCCTTCGTGCAGGCTTTTGCCGGCGTCCACCTCGATGTGGATGCGGGTGATGCCGATGCGGCGGCGGGGTTGGCCTTCCGGTTCGATGAACAGTTCTCCCGCTTCGACGATGGGGTGTTCGTATTGGGTGATTTGAAATCCGGCCGGGAGGTCGGGGTAGAAGTAGTTTTTGCGGGAAAATTCGCTGGTTCGGTTGATGTGTCCGTTGATCGCCAGTCCGGTGCGCAGGGCCATTTCCACCGCCTGATGGTTCAGTACCGGCAGGACGCCGGGGAAGGCGGCGCAGACTGGGCAGACCTGGGTATTGGGGGCAGCCCCGAATTGGGTTGGGCAGCCGCAGAAAATCTTGGACTGGGTGAGCATCTGGGCGTGGACTTCCAGCCCGATGACCATGGAGTAGGCGGATTCTTGATTCATGGGATAAAGCCCTGGTTACGCGCTTTTGCGTCTGCGGGTCCAGGGCAATCATTGCCCTGGCGGGTTCTAGGGCAGAGCCCTAGGGT
>JADGAP010000132.1 GCA_015231965.1 Magnetococcales bacterium
GGACGGCGGGGGGGCGGGCGACGGGGGTGGAGAGCGACGACGGTCTTCTCGAAGCCGACGCGGTGGTTGTCGCCGGGGGGGCGTGGAGCGCCGGTCTGGCCGGTCTGCCGCCGTTGCGCACCCGGATCAAGCCCATGGCGGGACAAATTTTGCGCTGGGAGAGTCGTCCCCCCCGACTGCGACGGGTGGTCTACGGCTGTCAGGGCTACGTGGTTCCCCGTCCCGACGGCCGGGTGTTGATGGGCTCCACGTTGGAAGACCGGGGCTTTGACAAGGCCGTGACCCTGGCCGGGGTGCAACGCATCGCCAACATGGGGATGGCCCTGGTTCCCGGACTGGGGGAGGGGCGGTTCGACGGGGCGTGGGCGGGGTTGCGGCCGGCCACCGGGGATGGTCTACCGCTGCTGGGGGGATGCGCCGTGGCGGGGCTCTATTTCGCCGCCGGACACTATCGCAACGGCATCCTCCTCACCCCCATCACCGCCCGGGTGATCCGGGATCTGGTGATGGGCGATCCCCCCCCGGTGGACGTGACCCCCTTCCATCCGGGGCTCTGAGTCGCGGCGGGGGGGGTGGCGTCCCCGGGGTTGCGCTATTTTCCCACTTTCAACTGGTCGTAGGTCAGGATGGCGTAGTGGCCGGGCTCCTTGCCGGCCTTGCCGTCGTCGCAGACGAGGATCAGGCGGGGTCCGGCCTGGGTTTGGAGGGGGGCGATCCCTTCGGCGGGGCAGAGCTTCTTGACCCCGTCGATCCGCACCGGCTGGGGCGGGGCGTTCTCCTGGCCGTTCCACAGCCAGAGGCCGAAATCCAGCTCCTTGCGCCGTCCCGGGGCGCCGGAAAGCAGCAGGTAGCCCTTCAGTTGCGGGATGAAGGCGAGATCCCGCACCCCGCCGCCGTTGAGTGGGACGAACAACGGGGGGCCGAGGCGCGGGGCGCTCCCCGGGGAGGCGAACAGTTCCAGGGGATTTTCCAACGGCAGGATCACCGCCCGCTCCTGGCGGTCCACGGGAAAGCGCAGCCCCAGCAACAGCCGTTTCCCGCCCGCCTCCCAGGCCAGCCCCTCGATGTCGAACCCCTTGTCCCCCACGCCCAGGGGGGGGAGGGCGCGTTGCACCGCTTCCAGCAGACCGAAGGCCACCTCCGGCGCGACGATCTTCTCTCCGGAGATGGTGAAGCGCACCAGCTTGGACTTCTCCCGCGCCTCCTTGCCGTCGGCGTCGCCCACGTTGTGGGAGGTGATGGCGTAGACCTTGCCGTTCGGCCCCAGCGCAATCCCCTCCAGGTCGTCCAACTTGCGAAATTCCTTCTCCGGCCCCCCCTTGGCGAACTGCTCCTGGGGCAGCAACGTCTTGACCTGAAAGCTCCCATCGGGTTGCAGGGTGAGCAGCGCCAGGGGGTGATCCGGCTCGTCGTCCACCACCAAAAGCCGTCCATCCGGCAACTGCGTCACCCCCGAGGGCTCGTAGGGCGATCCGGGAAAGGCCTTCCACGGCCCATCGGCGGCCTCCCCCGCCAGCGAAAACATCGCCGTCCCCGCCGACATCACCCAACGCATCAACCGGGCTCCCAACGATCGGGCCATGGGGATTTTCCTTTCCTTCAGGAGGGATGGAGTGGGGAGCGTTCCCCAAGGGCTTTATCGTAGAGGGATGCGCCTCCCCCGGCAAGCGGAGAGTGGGGAGAAAAGCGAGCGTTTCATCGCAGCGCCGTGATTTTCAGGAAATCCCATTGGATACTGTTCCACGAATCCATTGTCGGATCGTTTCATTGGAAATGACAGAGATCGATCATGCCCAGGGTTGCGCATCGGCCTGTCGCGGCGGTCGCCTTGATTTTGGCGGGTCTGCTTTCCGTCGGTCTGAGCGGGGATCGTCCCTGGCGGGGGCGTTCTCCCCTTGTCATGCCCGCGATGATGCTTTGGGTTTGGGATCACCCCCAGGATCTGAACTTCATTGATCCCCAGAAAGTGGGCGTCGCCTTCTTGGCGGAGCGGATTTTTCTTCGCGGGGATCGGGTGGAGATGATCCCCCGAGGCCATCCCATCTTCATGCCCCCGGGGACGGTTCGGGTGGCGGTGGTCCGCATCGAAGCCGCTTCCGACGCGGTATTGAGCCTGGAACAGCGGCGGGAGGTCGCCGACGCGGTGTTGAGCGTCCAACGCCACGCCCGCCTTTCGGGGATTCAGGTGGATTTCGAGGCGGTGGCCTCCCACCGTCCGTTTTATCGGGCGTTATTGAACGATTTGCGGCGGCGCTGGCCCACGGACCTGGCGTTTTCCATCACCGCCCTGGCCTCCTGGTGCCAGGAGAAAAAATGGTTGGATGACCTCCCGGCGGACGAAGTGGTTCCCATGTTTTATCGCATGGGCGAGGACGCGGGGCGAGAGTTGCGCCGCCATTTCGCCAACGGCGGGGAGTTCCGTCAGCCCATCTGTCGCAATCCCATGGGGTTATCCATCGATGAACCCCGCCCCCCCCATCGACCGGGGCGACGACTTTATTGGTTCAATCCAAAACCCTGGACCCCATCCGTTTGGCGACAAATCGTCGCCGAGGTCTCGCCATGATCCCTTTTTGTCGCACCCATCACCGGTCCTTCGGGCTCTTTCATGGGGTCGCGGCGGCGCTGCTGACAATCGTCGTCCTGGCCTCGTCCACCGCCTTCGCATCCGGTTCAACTTGGCCGGAGGCCTTGTTGGCGACGGGAGAAGGATGGGATCCCAAAAGACCCGATTTACAGGATTCCATTCGACCGGGAATCTTGCGGGGAGACCAGTCGATTTACCACCGCTTCATTTTCTACCGGCGATTGTTGGGCTTGCCCGTGACGGCGGAGGATCGGGATCGGTTGTTGTGGAGATTTAAGGAGGTGAAACAAGGGGAGGATCATCAGGATGGTCCGGAAGTAAAATTTACAGGAGCGGATAAGATTTGGAGAGAGTCGCGACTGGCCGTTCCAGGAGCCCAGGAGTTGCCGCCCCTGGATCCGTTCAGAAAATATCGCGCATATGACAATGATGTCGTCGATCCCATCTGTTTCGACGACGCCTACCGCACGGCGACCACGACCCTGAATCAACGTATCGCCCGCAAGGGGGCGGACCATCCCGAGGTCAGGGAGTGGTTGCGGGGGCAGGATCAGGTTTTTGCCAATTGCGAAGGATCTGGGCGAATCCCGGAACTCTTGACCAACGCCTCCGAGGATCTCAAGGCCGACCGCGCCTATCAACGGGCCGCCGCTCTTTATTACCAAAACCGGTTGGACGAGGCGTTGGTCGCATTCCGTGAAATCGCCGCCGACCCCGCCTCCCCATGGCATCGGTTGGCGGTTTATCTGCAGGCGCGCACTTTGGTGCAACAGGCGCTGGCATGTTTGCAGGAAGCCCGGGTTCATTTTGAGATCAGGCGGGATATGAACGATTGGCGGCATGAACCGCCCATGCCGTTGCCGGATGCGGCAAGGCGGCGCATGGAGGAGGCGCGACGAATATTGTTTGACCTGTTGAAGGATCCGGAACAAACGGAACTTTATCGAGCAGCCCGCTTGATGATCAATCGCATCGACGTTCAATTGAACCCGGTCGAGCAGGCCGACGCGTTGGAGCGCCGTCTGTTGGCGCAAAAACTTTCGGATGAGGCTCCCATCGAGTTGGAGGATTTCATCATTCTGATGGGTCGAGGGAAGAATCCTTCCTGCCTGGGCCAATGGATGAGCTTGTTCGTCTCGAAAGAGTACGATCATGATATCGAGGCGATGGTTGAGAGACGCCCCACCTCGGAAGAGGTTTTGAACCGCTGGCGACGTGACAAAACCCTTCCCTGGCTGGTCGCCGCCCTGGTGATCACCAAGGTCGGAGACGCCTGGTTGCCGGAAATCGTGGCGGCGGCGGAACAAATTTCCGATGACTCTCCCGCCGCCCTGACCCTGGGATGGCATCGGGCGCGGTTGTTGATCCAGCAAAATCGCCCCAGCGAGGCCAGGAATCTGCTGGATCACCTGTTGGCGCTCAAGAATATGGACCAGATTTCACGCAATCTATTGACTGCGGCGCGAATGACAACCGCACGCTCGCTTACGGAGTGGTTGAAGGACGCTCCCAGAACGTTAATCTATATCGACTTCATCGAAGGATGGAGTGAGAAGGCCGATGCGCCCATTACCGATTCCAGATGGAGCAAGGTCGACTGGCGCAAGGAGTTGTTGAAGCGCAAGGAACTTCATTCTCCCAATCCGCGCTATTTCGATGAGGATGCGTCTATTTCGCTCAATCGGGATTTTCCACTGGATCGTCTGGTGGAGATCGTCCGCCATAATTCGTTTGAGGCCCATTTGCGCCGCGACCTGGCGCTGGGCGCCTGGACTCGCGCCGTGATATTGGAACGTTATGACGCGGTGAATCGGCTGGCGCCCGAGATGAAACGCCATTTCCCGGAATTGGCGGAGCCCATCGACCGGCTGACGCAAACCACGGACGATAAGGAGAGGAACTTTCTCGCCGCCTATTTGGCCTTGAAGATGCCCGGCGGGAGGCCATTTTTCGATAGCGGCTTCGGATATCTCTACTCGCCGGATAAGATTGGCTCCAATGGGGGCAGGTGGTGGAGCGGGCCGAGGAAAAAACGGGAACAAGATGGTTGGATTGAAGAGATGTTTCGCAGGAATCACAAGGACTTGTTGTGCAACTCCTGCGGTCCCCACGGACTGACCGTCGACCCCCCGGCGTTGTTGACAACCGAAGAGCGTCAACAAGCCAAAAGGGAAAATGAACGTTTATCCAATACCCCCGGTATTCTGGCATGGGGTGGCGCGCGAATCTTCGCCTGGGAAAAAGAACATCGTCGGGATCCATTGTTGCCGGAGGCGCTGCATCATTTGACCAAGTGCGGACGCTACAGCTTTCAAACCGGAGACGCCTCCCGCATCGCCTGGAAATTGCTGCATGACCACTATCCCAAGACTTCCTGGGCCAAGAAAACGCCCTACTGGTATGAGAACAAGGATTGGGGGGAGTGATCCCTTTTCGTTGAACAAGAGGGGAGAGGCCGCCCCATCTTCCCCTCGGGCGGGAAAGGGGCTATAATGCCCCATTTCCAGACCGTTTGAACGGGACTCGCCATGTCGCATCGTGGGTTTGTACTCATCCTTTCGTCGCCGTCGGGGGCGGGCAAAAGCACCTTGGCCAGCTTTTTGGTCGAGGAGGTGGGGGGGGTGCGTCGTTCGGTCTCCACCACCACGCGGCGGCCCCGCATCGGCGAGCGGGACGGGGTGGACTACTTTTTCACCACGCCGGAGGCCTTTCATCAGCAGGTGGCGGCGGGGGGCTTTTTGGAGTGGGCCGAGGTCTTCGGCAATTTTTACGGCACCAGCCGGGCGGTGGTGGAGCAGGCGATCGGCGAGGGTCACGTGCTGCTGCTGGCCATCGACTGGCAGGGGGCGCGGAACGTCCGGGCGATGTTGCCGCCGGAGGACGTGGTGAGCGTTTCGATCCTGCCGCCGTCGCTGGAGAGCCTGCGGCAACGTCTGGCCAACCGGGGGCAGGATGACGAGGCGGTGATCCAACGCCGCATGGATCAAGCCACGGCGGAAATGTCCCACTGGAACGAATACGACTATCTGGCGCTCAACGACGAACTGACCCAGGCCCAGAGCGATCTGGCGTCCATCGTCCGGGCGGAGCGGCTGCGCCGTCACCGGTTGGACGAGGGGGCGCGCCGCTCGTTGGCCTCGTTTGGCTTGCAACCCGCTTCCTAGGGCCGTCCGGCGTTAGGAATACAAGGAAGATCAACTTTTTGGAGAAGACTCGATGGCTCGCGTAACTGTGGAAGACTGCATCCGCTACGTTCCCAACCGCTTTGAGTTGGTGTTGCTGGCGGCCAAGCGGACCCGCCAGTTGATGCGGGGGATGGAAGCCAAGGTTCCGGTGGAGCGGGACAAGCCGACGGTGGTGGCGTTGCGGGAGATCGGGGAAAATTTGTTGGACCTGGAGGAGCTGGCCCAGGTCGAGTTGGAGCCCCGTCCCCAGGATCTGGAAGAGATGGACGCCATCTCCGACGCCCGGGCGCTGCTGGAGGAGGAGACCCACATCGCCGGCGTCAACGAACTGGACGCCGGAGAGATGGAACTGGGCGGCCTCGGCGAAGTGGACGGGGAAGGGGAGATCGAGGGGGATATCGCCTTCGACGAATCGGTCCTGGACCTCGACCCCGCCTTCGCCGCCGGGCTGGAGGATGGCATCGAGGAGTAGTCCGTCGTCGTTGACGAAGCGTTTTTCCCCCTCCCCGGCGCTCCGCGCCCATGGCCTGAATCCGAGCGGCCCGGGGAGGGGGCGCATGCCGTTTCATTTTTGCAGGAGTGATGACCGCCCCCCCCTGACGCCGCCGATCCGGGTTTTCCCGAATCCCGCCGAGACGGCCCGGAGAAGCCCATGTCCCAGTGGAAAGAGCTGGCCGATCGCCTCGCCAGCTACTACCCGGACCCCGATCTCCACCTGCTGGAGCGCTGCCGCGCCCTGTTGGAGAGTCCCCATCCCAAACCCGCCGCCCTGCTGACCGGCGGTGACGCCGCCCTCTCTGCCGTTCCCTACGATCCCTTCGCCGTCGCCTTCATCTTGACCGAATTGCGCCTGGACGTGGCCTCCCTCGCCACCGGACTGATCGCCGGGTCGGTCATCGCCCGCGAGGTTTCGGTGGAAAGGGTCCGCGCCGAACTGGGCGAGGACGTAGCCTTTCTGGTGGACGGGGTGGCCCGCATCTCGCTGCTGGCCCCCGAACTCAAGGGGGAGTCCCAGGCCGAGGATTTTCGCAAGATGATCCTGGCCATGAGCAAGGACATCCGGGTGATCCTGGTGCGTCTGGCCATGTGCCTGCAACAGGTGCGGGGGGTGGTGGTTTCCGAGGAGCCCCCGCCGGAGCGGCTGCCGACGTTGATTCTGGACATTTTCGCCCCCATCGCCCACCGACTGGGCATCCACTGGGTCAAAAGCGAACTGGAGGATTCGGCCTTTCGTCTGAGCAACCCGGAGGAGTTCCAACGGGTGCGGCAGTTCGTCGCCGAGCGGCGCAAGTCCGGCGGCGAGGACGAAGTGGAAAAAGTGGTGGCGGGGATTCGCAAACGCCTGCAAAAAAACGGCATCGCCGGCGAGGTCTACGGGCGGGAGAAACACCTTTATTCCATCTGGTCCAAGCTGGAGCGGAAAAATCTCGCCATCGAAGAGGTGCCGGACCTCATCGCCTACCGCATCATCGTCAAAAAAAAGAACGACTGCTACCGCGCCCTGGGGATGATCCACAGCGATTTCAAGCCCATTCCCGGACGGTTCAAGGATTACATCGCCCTGCCCAAGAGCAACGGCTATCAATCGTTGCACACCGGGGTCATCGGCCCCTTCGGCTCGGCCATCGAAATTCAAATTCGCACCCGCAAGATGCACGACGTGGCGGAACGGGGCGTGGCCGCCCACTGGGTCTACAAGGGAGGCGGCGTGGCGGCCCGCAAGGGGGCGGGATCCACCGGCTACGCCTGGTTGCAGCATCTGCTGGAGGAGCATCGCAACGCCGAGGATCCCCGGCAATTTTTGGAAAACGTCCGGATCGATCTCTTTCCCGAGGAGATTTACGTCTTCACCCCCCGCGGGGCGATCATCACCCTGCCCCGGGGGGCGACGCCGGTGGACTTCGCCTACGCCGTCCATTCGGAGGTGGGGGATCGGTGCCAGGGGGCCAAGGTCAACGGGCGCATCGTGCCGCTGCGGACCAAGCTGGAAACCGGCGACATGGTGATGATCATCACCGGCAAAAATCAGCATCCCAGCCAAAACTGGCTGGAGTTCGTGGTCACCAGCCACGCCAAGTATCGCATCAGCCGCTGGATCAAGGTGCAACAGCGGGAGCAATCCTTGGCCCTGGGGCGGGAGTTGTTGGACCGGGAGCTGCGCAAGAGCGGGCAGGGGGTGATCCTCAACGAAAAGGCGATTCAGCGGGGGGCGGAATCCTTCTCCCTCAAAACCCCCGACGAGTTGTTGCAGCGGGTGGCCGAGTCGGTGATATCGCCCTTGCAGGCGCTGCACCGCATTTTTCCGGAAATCCTGGAAAAAGAGAGCAAGGAGAACGTTCGCAAGCTCAAGGGGATCGAAATCAAGCCCCCCGGGGCGGAGCGGCGGGAGGGGGGCGGGGCGTCGTTGCGGCTGGCCGGGCCCATGACCGACATGGTGGTGGAGACGGCCCGTTGCTGCATGCCGGTTCCCGGCGACCGGGTGGTGGGGATCATCTCCACCGGCCGGGGGATTTCGCTCCATCGCACCGAGTGCCCCAATTTGATCTCCCAGGCCCAGCAGCACCCCGAGCGGTTGATCGAGGAGATCGACTGGGGCGGCAGTCGCCAGGGGTATACCACCCGATTGCGGGCCATGGTGACCAATCAAAAGGGGGTGTTGGCCCAGATCAGCAAGGAGATCGCCGAGGCCAAGGCCGGAGTGATGGACGTGGCGGTGCGGGACCGGGATCGGGATCCGTGCGTGTTGATTGTCGAGGTGGAAGTGCGGGATCGGGAGCATCTGGAACTTGTCATGGCCCGTTTGCGGGCGTTGTCCTTCGTCTTTTCCATGGAACGCATCAAGGGGTGAGATCATGAGCAAGAAAAAGTTGAAATCCATCAAATCGGAGCGGGCCCCGGCGGTGATCGGCCCCTACAGCCAGGCGGTGCGGGTGGGGGAGCTGCTCTTTGTCTCGGGGCAGATTCCGGTGGATCCGGCCACTGGCGAGCTGGTGGAGGGGGACGCGGCGGCCCAGGCGCAGCAGGTGTTGCGCAATCTGGAGTCGGTGGTGACGGCGGCGGGGGGCAGCCTCTCCCAGGTGATGCGTAGCGGCATGTTCCTGGTGGATCTGGCCGATTTTCAGGCGGTGAATCAGGTTTACAGCAGCTATTTCCATCCGCCGTATCCGGCCCGTTCCACGGTGCAGGTGGCGGCGCTGCCCAAGGGGGCGCGGGTGGAGATCGAGGCGGTGGTTCACTTGAAGAGCAAGCCGAAAATTTGACCGGGTATTCACAGCCAACGGGATGCAAGGGGAGGGGGCGGATGGTCAACCGGTGGAAGGGCATGGGGGCGTCGCTGGTCGTGCTGGCGCTGCTGATTCCGACCGCGGGGTGGGGTGCCGCCCCCTATTGCGTGGTGGATGCGGCGGGCAAACACTGCTGGTTCCAGGATCTCCCCTCCTGCCAGCAGGCGGCGGGGGAGAAGGGGGAGTGTGTCCTCAATCGGGAGGGGATGATCGCTCCCGTGGGCGGCTCGCCCTTTTGCGTGATGGAAAACTGGCGCACCGAGTGCAACTATTCTCATCGGCAGGAGTGCGATCGGATGGCGGCGGCTCGTCGGGCGTCGTGCATTCCCAATCCCAACTACGCCCAGGACGGCTCGGCGGGCTTCGGACTCCAACCCCGCCCCGAACTGACTCCCGCCTCTGGCGCGGAGCCGACCATCGCCCCGGATCAAAACCTTCCCGTCACCTCGTCGGGGGGATGGAAACAGCGTCCCTACCTGCCCGCTCCCGGTTACGATCCCATGCCCGGTCGGCGGTGAGGCCAGCGGCTCCGTTCCTTCCAGGGGAGGGCATTCCACGACATGCAGTCGATTCGGCATTTTTTGGAGGCCAAGGGGGAGGGATGGGTGGAACAAGGGATGCGGAAAATGTTTCGCGAGCCACTCCAATCGGTTCGACGGGAGGCTGGGCCTCGGAGACTCGATGCTCTCATCGCCCTGGTGGAGGCCGATGGGGAATCCCGCCAACAACGTCGGGAGCGGTTGTTTTCGGCGTTGGAGACTTTACCGGCCAGGGGTCGAGAAACACTCCCGCCTCCCAGGCCGAACGAACGCATCGCCCGTTTGATCCCCGAGCGCAACATCGTCACATGGTTTCGCTGGGGTGAGGAGATGACTCGGGAAGTCGATGCGGAAAGGGATGACCCATTCGATGACGTGAACTCCGGCGGTCCATTCAAGCCTGGGGTGGTGGATCACGTGGGCGACTGGGTGGAAAGCTTGATCGCCTTGGGGCGGGGCGAGGCCTCCTCTCCCGTGCTGCCGTTGAAGGAGGCGGGGCGAGAGAGAGACCGTTTGCGGCCCCTGTTGGAACTGGAACAGACCAGAATCGAGCCGATGGAATCGGCATTCCCATCGACTCGATTCTGGAACAAGGGGATTACTTGGCCGCCGGAGCCGCAGCGGGAGCCGCCGGAGCCGCCGGAGCCGCAACGGGAGCCGCCGGAGCCGCAGCGGGAGCCGCCGGAGCCGTCGGAGCCGTCGGAGCCGCCGGAGCCGCAGCGGGAGCCGCCGGAGCCGTTG
>JADGAP010000133.1 GCA_015231965.1 Magnetococcales bacterium
ACGAGCGTAAAATCTTTGGCTGGCAATGTGTAAAACTGGTTTGAAATTACTATAATAACGAATACGTCACTCCCGCGAAGGCGGGAATCCAGCGGCTTTAAAGGTGTCGGGGACACGTGCGGTGACGTATCAATCGAATGATAAATCATGGCGATACAAACATTTCACGCGCCATCTGGTTCTCAAAGTCACTGGATTCCCGCTTTCGCGGGAATGACGATGGTGTGTTTGAAAAAGTTGGTTGCATCCCCCGACGCCGCGTGGGGTCATGCGCCATTTTGAACTCGATTGGAACGACTATCATCGTCACCACGCCTTGGCCTGATCCAGCGCATGGTGCCAATCCCCGCCCCACAAACCGCCGATCATCGCCGCCCCGGAAGCCCCCGCCTGCTTCAATTCGCCCCAATGTTCGGGCCGAATTCCACCAATCGCCGCCACCGGCAGCGCGGTCAACCCACACGCCTCCCGCAACAACGCCACGCCGCGCCGGGACAACGCATCCGCCTTGGTGGTCGTGCCATACACCGGACCAAACCCCACATAGTCCGGACGCCCCTCTCCCACCGCCCCCTCCGCCCGCAAAACCTCCTCCGCCGAGTGGGTGGAAAGTCCCACGATCCTCCCCGGCCCCATCAACCGACGACACGCCGTCACCGGCAGATCCCCCTGGCCCACATGCACCCCGTCGGCCTCCAGGGCCAGGGCGAGGTCCACCCGATCATTGACGATCACCCGGACCCGGGGGGCCAAACGCCGCAACGCCCCCATCCACCCTTCGGCGAAGGACCAGAACTCCCCCCCGGACCCCTTGCAGCGCAACTGGACCAGGGAGACGCCGGAATCCCCCAATCGCGCCGCCGCCTCCTCCGGATCCACCCCTCGTCCCGCGAGAAAGGTCGCGTCGAGAATGGGATAGATCCCGAGGGCGGAGACTCCCGGGATCATCGCAGCACGTCGAACAAATTGTTGAAATCGTCGGTCCACGCCTCCAATCCGGCGATCTCCTTCATCGGCTCCGCCTCCCCGGCGATCTCTGGGCGCTCCAACAGACGGGCGTCGCGGGTTGCCAACACCCAGCCGCTGCGGTCGAAGGGCTTCTCCTCGGCCTCGTCCCGAATCAGCACCGCCGTCATGCCCGCCTCCCGGGCCAACAACGCCACCTCCGGCGCCAACTCCAAAAAACGGTTGGTGACGTGGAAGGCGATCACCCCCTCCGGCTTGAGATGCCGCCGATAGACCGCCATCGCCTCCCGGGTCAACAAATGGACCGGAATCGAATCCCCGGAAAAGGCGTCCACCGCCAGCAGATCGAAGGATTGAGGCTCCTCCCGCTCCATGGAGAGACGGGCGTCCCCCGTCACCATCTCGATTTTGGCGGCGCTGTCGGCCAGGAAGCTGAACTCGCTGTGGGCCAACTCGATCACCTGGGGATTGATCTCGTAAAAGCGGAACACATCCCCCTCCCGCCCATACACCGCCAGCGTCCCCGCCCCCAGGCCGATCACCCCCACCCGCCGGTTGGGCTGGTCCAGGGCGAGGAGCGCCCGCCCCACCCCCGCGCCGGGGCCATAATAGGTGGTGGGCTCCTTGCGCAACGCGGGGTCCAGATATTGCTCCCCGTGGACGATCACCCCATGCTTGAGCATCCGGATCGGCTGCTGGTTTTCCCGCCGCTCCGCGTCCTTGGTGATCAAGGCGCCGTAAAAATTGCGCCGCATTTGACGGACATCCTGCGTCTCATGCTGGATCTGCTGGACCAGGAACGCGGCGCACAACGCCGCCAACACCACCGCCCCCCGTCCCATCCACCGGGCGCGATCCCGCACGAAAACCACCGTCGCCAGCAGCGCCGCCAGGGTCAGTCCGGCACCCAGTTCATAATGGGAAGGCAGCAGGCGCGGCGCCGCCAAGCCCACCAACATCCCCCCCAACGCCCCCCCCAGCGAAATCATCAAATAGTAGCGGGTGAGATGGCGCGTCCCCGGTTTCATCTGCGCCAGCTCCCCGTGCAGGAACATGCACCCGGCGAACAATCCCAACAAGTAGAGGGGAATGGCCAGTTTGATGTTCAAGGTGACGTCGCTGGTTTGCAACCCCCAGGCGCAGGCTCCCAACAATCCCGCCACCGGCAGGGCGTACCATTTGCGGCGGTACCATCCCTCGCCCTCGAAACAAAAGACGAAGGTGATCAGGTAGATGGCCAGGGGGAGGATCCACAGGAAGGGGATGGAGGCGATGTTCTGGGTGATGTGGTTGGAGATGGCCAGCAGCAACCACGTCCCCATCCCCGCCAACGACAACCAGATCAGCAACTCGGTCCGGCTCGGCGGGGTCTCCTCGCCATCGTCGGGATAGACGCAGTGGATGGGGCGATGGGCCTCCTCCACCCGCTGGGTGCGGGAAAAAAGGTAGGCCGCCCCGGAGCAGAAGACCACGAACACCCCAAACCCCAGGGACCACGCCTGACTCTGGCGCAAAATCGCCGCGTGGGGCTCGATGAAAAAGGGATAGCTCACCAACGCCAGCAACGACGCCAGGTTGGACAACGAAAAGAGCCGATAGACCGTCTTGCTGTGCAATACGTTGGCGCACCAGGACTGAATCAACGGCCCGGTGGTGGAGAGCAGAAAATAGGGCAGGCCAATGGTGAAGAGCAGCAGCCCCAGAATGATCAGGGTGGGGTCTTGATCCGGTTGGGGCTTCCAGGCTTCGTGGGCGACGATGGGCAGGGAGAGCAGGGCCGCCGTGAGCAACACCAGATGCACCGCTGCCTGCCGACTGGGGCGCAAATGGCGGGTCAAGGCGTCGGCGTAGGCGTAACCCGCCAACAGCACCGTCTGGAAAAATACCTGGCAGATGGTCCAGACCATGGACGATCCGCCAAACCACGGCAAAATCTGCTTGGCAATGATGGGCTGCACCAAAAACAGCAGAAACGCGCTGGAAAAGATGGTTCCAGCAAAGAGCAACATGATGGAATCTCCTTGCTTGACGGGTCGATGGGAACGCGGGAGCGACGGGGCGCACCTTAGCCCCATCCGACGAAGGGATCAATGGCCATGCACGGCGAAAGCCCTTCATCCCGGCGGGGATCAAGGGCTTTCGCGGTGGCGGGGAGAGCGGTGCCTGAAGCGTGGCGAGGGGGGGGTCAGAAACGCTCGAATTCGTCGTCGGAGTGGTTCACGCCGCCCTTTTTACCACGGGGAGCGTGATCCTCATCGAGCAGATCCAACGCGACGCCGCCGGAACGGGTGCGCGTCGCCGGGGGGGCGTGATGCGCCGCCGCCACGACGGCCCGGCCCTTGCCTCCTCCCGCTCGGGGGACGGGGTGGGCGACCAGGGCGCGCCTGACCACCGGCGCGGGACGACGGGGCGGCGGGGCAGCGAGTCCGCCCTCTTCCAGTTGGAAGAACGAAACCGCCTGTTGCAGCTTGCGGGCTTGATCGGCCAACTCGGTGGCGGTGGCCGACATCTCCTCCGACGAGGCGGCGTTTTGCTGGATGACCTGATCCAACTGCTGAATCGCCTGGTTGACCTGCTGCGCTCCCTGATTTTGCTCTTCCGACCCCTGGGCGATCTCCTGCACCAGTTGGGAGGTGCGTTGAATGTCCGGGGCCAGCTTGGCCAGCAATCCCCCGGCCCGCTCGGCGGCGTCGGCGGTGGAAGAGGAGAGACCGGTGATCTCCCCCGCTGCCGTCTGGCTGCGTTCCGCCAGTTTGCGCACCTCGGCGGCCACCACGGCGAACCCCTTGCCGTGTTCCCCGGCCCGGGCCGCCTCGATGGCGGCGTTCAAGGCCAGCAGATTGGTCTGCCGGGCGATCTCCTCGATGATGGTGATCTTGCTGGCGATCTCCTTCATCGCCACCACCGCCTGGGAGACCGCCGCGCCGCTCTCCTGGGCCGCCTGGGAGGCCTGCACTGCCATTTTGCCCGTGGTCCGGGCGTTGTCGGTGTTTTGCTCGATGTTGGCGGTCATCTGTTCCATGGCCGAGGAGGTCTCCTCGATGCTGGCCGCCTGCTCGGTGGCCCCTTCCGCCAGCTTGGTGGCGCTTTCGCTCACCGTGTCGCTGCCGATGACCACCTCTTGGGAAACCTCCAAAATCGACCCCACCGTCCGCTTGAGGTTCTCCACCATGCGGTACATGGCACCGTAGATGCCTTTTTCCGTGCCGCAGATGCCGGTGAACTTCACCGTCAAATCGCCCAGGGCCACGCGGTCCACCACCATCACCACTTCGGCGGGTTCGCAGCCGATTTGGGACAAAATTTGCCGGGTGTAGAAAACGCCCAGCAGGTTGGCCAGGAGGATGATCGCCCCCGCCAGGGTGACGTAAGTGAAGAAGATGGCGGCGGCTTCCGTGCGCAGCGCCGAGGCCCGGGCCGACAGATCCGCCGCAAGCCGGTCCTCCACCTCCTTCGTCAGGTTGATTTTTTCGGTGATGGCGGCGAACCAGACCCCCGGCTCGACGCCGAAGCCGCCGCTGCCGGCCTTTTCAAAGGCGATTTGGCGGAATTTCTCTACATCCTCCACCGCCTTGCCGCTCAACTTTTCCTTGAGGAAGGCGGTTTGCTGGGAGTTGGCCAGGGAGCGGAAGACGTGAAAATAGCTCTCCTGTTCCCCCACCAGCCGTCCGAACTGGCGCAACATGCCGGGTCCGAAGGCGTCCTTGGCGAAGGTGTTGGTGAGAGTGGCCCGTTCCAGCCCCATGCGCTCCTTGGCCAGCAGCAGGTTGAGGTAGGCCCCGGCCTGGGCCGACATCTCCACGTCCGCCGCCAGTTTGGTCACTTCCCCCACCGTTTCCAGCAGCGCGGCGATGGTGGTGGTGTAGTATCCCAGGGCCTCCGGCGCGGGGACCGACAGGCCATCCACCTGTTTGCGGACATTCTCCATGTCCCCCAGCTTTTGCACGGCGTCCTTGAGCTTGGTGGCAAAATCGCCGCCGAAGTGCGCGGGATCGACCTGTTTCAACAGCGCCAGCAGCTCCGCCTTTTTCTTGTCGGTCTCGTCGGCGCGCTGGCGGGGCAGTTCGGTCTTGAACTTTTCCCCCTTGCTGCCCAGAAATCCGGCGGTCATGCCCCGCTCTTTCTGCGCCTCGTGGACCACGGCGCTGATCCGCACCGCCACCCCGGTCAGGGACTCCATGGCCTCCATGCGCTGGAACAGGTGGAGCTTGTCATACACCGCCAGTCCACCGAACCACAGCAGCCCCAACAGCGGCAAGGCCAGCATGATGATAAATTTGGTGCGCAGTTTCACGTCGTGCAGCCAGCTCATGGGTCGATTCTCCCCCCCCAATGTTTTGAATTCTTCCGCCATTCCCACGCTGGATTCCACATATCCATTGTGTGATGGCGCTGATTGCGATTTTGAATTAATACACATTCCCAAATCAAATGTCGCAGGAAAAATGCATCCTCCGGTTTCATCCAGCCCGAACCGTGACAAATCCGGTCACTTTGAGGAAAATAGCCCGTTTCATATCCCCTGACATCCCCGATGCCCGCGGAGCGATGCGCTCTCCATGACTCCTCGCCGTCATCCGTTGGAAGCGCTCTCCCTGGACCCTGGGTTGGCCGATGGGGTTCCGGGGTGGGAGCAGCACGCCCACTCCCGATTTTCCGACGGCAAGGCCGAGGCCGCCGCGGTGGCGGAGCAGGCCTGGAAGCTGGGGTTGAGCCGGTTGATTTTCACCGAACACACCGAGCCCCATTTGGTGAGCGGTCCCGGCTGGTTTGGCGATTACGCCCGGGAGGTGCGGCGTCTGGCCGCCGAGTACGCCGGTCGGATGGAAATTTTGCTGGGGCTGGAGGTTCCCGCCCTCGATTTCCAGGGGGGGGTGGAGCTGGACGAGGCGATGGCGGCGGAGGCGGATTTTGTGCTGGGGGCGGTTCACGCCCTGCCGGGTCAAGGGTGGCTGGGGGGGCGTTCGCCGGAGCAGGCGATCGAGTTGGAACACAAGGCCTTGTTGGGGCTGTTGGACAATCCCCGTATCGACGCCCTGGCCCACCCCGGGGGGATCACCCATTTGTATGTCACGCCGTTTCCCATGTCGTTGTTCGACGAGGTGGTCCGCCGGGCGGCGGAGCGGGGGGTGGCCATCGAGATGAATCCGGCGTATCAGGATCCCCTGGAGCCCTATCTGGCCTGTTGTCGTCGGCATGGGGCGCGCATCTCCCCCGGCTCCAACGCCCATCACCTGGAGGGCCTGGGATGGGCATGGCGGGAGCTTTCCCGTTTGGCGGTGCGAGGGTCATCCCACGTTGGGGAGGAGGGGGTGGTGGCGTGATCATCTCTCGAATGTTGTCGCGGGAGCGGGAACTGGGGCGCAAGTACAAGGATGGGGAGGTGATCTTCCATCAGGGGGAGTCCGCCGACTCGCTCTACGTGATTCAAAAGGGGCGGGTGGAGATCGTGCTGCTCTCGGAGCAGGAAGAGACCCGTCTGGCGGTCTATGGCGAGGGGGAGACCTTTGGCGAGACCTCCCTGTTCGCCAACAAGGCGCGCTATGCCTCGGCCCGGGCGTTGGGCGGGGCGCGGGTGTTGCGCATCGATCAAAAAACCTTCGTCGCCTCGATCCACCGCGACTCCTCCCTGTCGTATCGGGTGATCAAGCGGATGGCGGAGCGGATGTACGAACTGGAGCATGAATTGATCCGCAACGTCTCGGTGAACCGGGCAACCTGCGCGGTCACCGGTCTGCCCCGGTTTGACGATCCCCGCCAGTTGTTGGAGCGGGAGGTGGGACGCTGCCGCATGATGATGCAGAGCCTGGCCTACGCCCTGATCGATCTGGACGACGCCAAGGGAATGCGGGCGCGGCTGGGGGACGAGGCCTACGGCGGGGTGTTGCGCGCCTTGTCCGGATTGCTCAAGCAGCGGTTGCGTCGCACCGATTTCATGGGACGCTACGGCGGCGACAGCTTTCCCGTGATTTTGTACGAAGCCGACGGATCGGCGGCGTTGCGCACCCTGGACGGGGTGCGGCGAGAGTTCGAGCGGTTGCGGCATGGGCCGGAGGGGGCTGCCTTCAGCGCCACCTTCAGTTGCGGCGTGGCGGTGTTTCCCATCCACGCCTCGGCGGAAGGATTGCTCGCGGCGGCAGGCAAGGCCCTGGAAGAGGCCAAGGCCGGCGGACGCAACCGGGTCATCCTGGCCCCCGGACCCGATGGCGAAACCGTCGTTCCGCTATGGGACTGGATGCGCTACAAGGGATTGGATCTGCTCCGGCGGGGCAAGTGATTCGGGGATGAGCGCCTGGGTTGGGCAAAGGATGGTTGGGTCATGAGGCTGGAGTTCCCCCTGGAGTTGGAAGAATCGTGGGGGCCCCCGTCCGGGCTCCTGGCGCGGCGCGGCGGGGGGATCTCCGACCGGGTGCGGGGGGCCTTGGCCTGGGAGGGCTCCCTGACCCGTTATCTGGAGGCCCAATGGGGCCATCCGGTGCGGGTGCGGCTGGAGGAGCAGGAGAGCGTCGCCACGTGGCCGCCGGGGGCGGCGCTGTGGGGCGAGGGTACGCCGCCTCCGGCCCGGGGCGCGGTGCTACTGCGCACCGCCTGGTTGCATGTGGAAGGGGAGGCGATGGTCTTCGCCCACTCCCAGGTGTCGCTGGCGGGATTGGAGGAGGAGGTGCGTCAGGCCTTGGTGGAAGGGGAGCGTCCCCTGGGTAGGCTGCTCTCCGGCGGCGAGGGAACCCTGGTCCGCCCCCGGCTGGAACTGGCCCTGGCCAAGGCCCCCTTCCTCGCCGACCTCACCGGACGTGCGCGAGAAAGCCTCTTTTGGTGCCGCCGCTCCCTGCTCAGCGTTGACGGCACCGCCAACGCCCGCATCCTGGAAATTTTCCTGCAAGCATGAGTCCCCCGAAAGAACCCCGCTCGCGCTGGGCACCGGGCTCCGACCATTCCGTGGGCGATGGATCTTCTCGAGAGTCAATAGGCTATACAATCTGCCGAAATCGCTTAACTTATTGATCTCGATTTGGTTCACTGGGGCGTGGAACGGTCGGAGTCCAGTGCCGACCCTCGCCCCGGGCGTGGGAGCCGCAAAGGATCACCCGTTCGGGATCCGCCGTCTCCACGATTCTTTGTGTCACTTGTTGCAACAACGCTTCCGTTACCGACGTCATGCATTCTCCTCCCGTCCAAGGCTCATCCCATCCCGCTCCATCCCCGGGAATCCTCCTTCCGCCCGAGGCGATTCGTCACCAGTCGATGCGTTGGCGGCCGCTGAAGCCGGGGCAGCGGGGATCCCCCAGGGGGCGCTGGAAGGTGAAGCGGTAGGGTTCCATGACCAGCCGTTCCGCCGCCTGTTCGCTGTTGCCGCCCAGGGCGCTGAAGGGGAGGGAGATGACGAAGAGCGAGGTTCCCACCACCGTGGAGACCAGCCCCAGGGGGCGGCAGAGCAGGGCGTCGAAAAACATGTCGTTGGCGGGGGGCGAGGGGGCGTCGGACCGGGCGCCGGTCGTTTGGGAGGCGCACCCCGACAGGGCCAGGGTCAGGGCCAGGGCCGGGATCAACCCGGCGCGGCGCGGACGAAAAACCAACATTCAGGGTCTCCTTGCAGCATGCAACGGCGTTCCTCGATGAGCAGACGTTCTTGCAAACCGTCGGCGATGCCGTGAATGATCCCCGGAACCAGGGGGCACAGCTTGCGCGAGGAGCGGTAGATGACCAGGGCCTTGGCAGGGGTGTAGCGAAGGCTCAGAATGGTGGGAGGTCGGGCGGAGGGGCACAGTTTCACGAACCCGGAGTGGATGACGTGCTGCACGTGGTCCACGTAATCCATGGCCCCCCAGCGGGGGTTGCACAACCCCCAGGTCATGCCCAGATCCACCAACTCAGGGGCCAGGCTCCGCCCAAAGGATTCCAACCAGGGGGCGGCGTCCTCCTCCGGCGCCCCGCACGCCCTCAACCCGGCGGCCAGGATGGCCAGGGACTCCCCCTCCGGCAGGTATTGATCCGGCGGAATGGCGTCCCGAACGCTCTTCGCGTCGGCAAGGGTCTGATTCCAGGCCGCCTCCCCGCCGTGAGCCACCACGAACGCACGGAATCGGTGAATGAAAAATCCCAACATCGCATGCTCCCCCCCCCAAGGTTTTTATTCCCTTTCACAATGCGATGAAGCGCGCCGTCCGTCAATCGTCGAGGGGGCGAACGATCACTGGAAGTGTTCGCCCAAACGCCGAGGGCGTCGTCGCGTCGAAGTTTGGGCGCTGGCCTGGGCGCTGAGCTTGTCGACCTTGGGCGCGCTCCCGGCCCAGGCGAAACCGTTCACCTGCCCCGAGGAGGCGTGGAGCCTGCGGGTGGAGATTCATCCCATCCCGCCGGTCATCCGCACCCATCATGATCGCTCCATCACCGAACTGACCGCCCTGGCCAACGCCAAAAAGGGTGAGTCGGGGGCAAAGGGAAAGCGGCGGGAGGTCTATGGCCTGATGACCGCCGTCCACGAACAGAAAGGGAGCATGACGTTCCAAGTCATCAGCCGCGCCGATTCGGTGTTTCAATGCACCTATCTTTCCGATTACGAGGCCCGGTCGGGTTTTTCCGCCATCGACATTTTCGTGGCCCGGGAATTTCCCGTCGAGAGCTGTTTTTACAAGGCGCTCAAGGCGCATGAGGAGGAACACGCCCGGTTGTACGTGGAGATTTATAAACTAAACTTGCCCCAGTTGCATCAAACCATCTCCCGGGTGGGGCGGAGCATCGGCTTGTTTCAATCCTCCACGCCGGACCGGGGCAAGGCGGTGATCAAGGAGCGTTTGGAAAAAGAGTTGCGGCGCTACGGGGACGCGGTGCGGAAGCTGGCCGATGAACGACATGGCGATCATGACTCGGCGGTGGCCAAGGAGCGGGAGATGGCCCCCTGCGGCGGCAACGCCGCCCTGGAGCGATTTCTCGCCGGATTGAGGAGCAAGGGGGAGCCCGCCTCTCGGAAGGCCGTTTCCGCCGCGTCCCCGTCGGCGGTCGACCAGAAGCGGGAGGCCCCGCGCCCGCCCGCCCCCCTGGATTGGGGCGGTCCGGGGCCGCCGCCCTTTCCTCGATGACGCCCGGGGGATCCCGATGAATGGCGTTTCCTCCGAATGTCTTGAATATAATCGTTCCAATCTAGTTTTGCACATCACGCGATGACCGCAAAAGTAGGATTCCATGGAAATCTGGTCGCCTCCGGCGACGATTGGGCGCGCTGCACCGAAGCAAGAAACGCTTCGGCTTCACTTGAAAGCGCGCCTAAAAAACTGCAAAATCAAATGCGAAAGTCAAAA
>JADGAP010000134.1 GCA_015231965.1 Magnetococcales bacterium
GAGGGACCGTCGAGGGGCGGGTCAGCGGGTCAGCGGGTCAGCGGGCCAGCAATAGCCTCAGCCGGTCGCCCACCTTTTCCGCCCCGTCGGCCAGCTTGCCGATCCATTCGATCAGCCGATGCAAAAACAGCACCGACACCGCCCCCAGCACCTCCTCATGGGTGAACAAGGCGCGAAAAAGTTCGTTGCGCATCACGTCGGCTTGACGTTCGGTCTCCGCCAGTTGGTCGACCATGGCCATCACCCGGGCCAACTCCCGACCGCTGAAGCCCATCTCCACCAACTCATCCAGCTCCTCGATGGCCATCTCGGCCTGACGGCAGGCCTCCACGCACTGCCGGGCGAAGGCCAACAGGGGTTGGGCCATGGCCTCGGGGACCGGCATGGGGCGCAGCCGCAGCAGTTCCGCCGCCTCCTGGGCGCTGTCGGCGATGGTGTCCTGGAGCGACAACACCTCCAGCAGATCCCGCCGATCCACCGGCATGAACAGGCTTTTGGGCAGATGAGCCCGCATGGAATTTTTGATCTCGTCGGCCTTTTCCTCCAGGGTGAGGATCGACTGGGCCACCGCCTCCATGCCTTGGGCGTCGCCGTCGATCAGGGCCTGGAGCAGCGCGGGAACCAGGGCGGCGCATTCGGTGACGGTGCGCATGTGCTGTTGCAACGGCTTGAAGGGCGAACGCCCGAACAGACTGATGAAGGGATTGCTGGTGGGCATGGTCTGGGATGGTTCCTCGCTGGGCGTGGGGGCGTCCGGTTCGCGGGAAAAAACCATGAGGCCAATGAGGACGAGAGGAATTGTACAGAAGAATCGTGATTATTTCAGGCTCAATGATACATTCTATGAATGGGAATGAAATTTTCCAAGCTTTTTCCAAGAGCGTCGAGCGATTGGATCTTAATATTGTTTGGACGGCGCATCCAGACGCCCTCTTCTTGGAAAAAGGGCGGCGGCGGCGCAGGGCGAAAAGGGGTGAAACACCGGACGTGGGGAGGTCGGGATGGCGGCGGGGGTGTTGGGATTGCGGGTGGTGGGGGTGGCGAGCGCCGGACGGGGGCCGTGGAGCTTTTTCGCGGCACCGGGGGAGACGGCGCTGCTCTCCGGCCCCTCGGGAACGGGCAAGAGCCTGTTGTTGCGGGCGCTGGCGGATCTGGATCCCCACGCCGGGGAGGTGCGGTTGAACGGTGCGGCCCAGGAGGAGGTTTCGGGGCCGGAGTGGCGGCGGCGGGTGGGCTATCTGCCGGCGGAGAGCGCGTGGTGGCGGGATCGGGTGGAGGATCATTTTCCCCTCGCTTCACGGGAGGGGGCGGGGGCGGCGGCGCTGACAGAGAGGTTGGAGGGGTTGGGATTGTCGCCGGAGGCCCTGCGCTGGCCGGTGCAACGTCTTTCCAGCGGCGAGCGGCAGCGGCTGGCGGTGGCCCGCCTGCTGGCCGGGGAGCCCGACTGCCTGCTGCTGGATGAACCCACCGCCAATCTGGACGGGGAGTCGGCCCAGCGGGTGGAGGCGGTGACGGCGGCCTATCTCCGGCGGCGCAACGCCCCGGCGGTGTGGGTCAGCCACGATCCGGCGCAGTGGCGGCGGGTGGGGGGACGCCATTGGCTCCTGACCCCGACGGGGATGACGGAGGAGGGCTCATGGGCGGTGTGATTGCGTTGAATCCGTGGGATTTGTCATGGGCGGCGCTGCTGGTGCTGCTGTTGGCCGGGTTGACCCATTGGCAGGGGTTGAATCTGGCCCGACCGTTGCTCATCGCGGCGTTGCGCACCACGGTGCAACTGTCGCTGGTGGGATTGGTGCTGAAGGCCCTCTTCGGCGCCCTGGAGCCTGGGTGGGTGGCCTTGATGGCCGGGGTGATGCTCGCCGCCGCCGGATGGGAGGTGCGGGCTCGGCAAAAGCGGCGCTTTGCCGGGTGGTGGGGGTATGGCGTGGGTGCCCTCTCCATGTTTCTCAGCTCCTTTTCCGTGACCGTGTTGGCTTTGCTGGCCATCATCGCCCCCGATCCCTGGTTCGCCCCCCAGTACGCCATTCCGCTGTTGGGCATGATGTTGGGCAACACCATGAACAGCATCGCCCTGGGGATGGATCGCCTGACCGGCGAGGCGTGGCGCGACCGGGCGGCCATCGAGGCCCGGCTGTGCATGGGGCAATCCTGGCAAGAGGCCATTGCGCCGTTGCGCCGGGAGGCGATGCGCACCTCCCTCACCCCCATGATCAACGCCATGTCGGCGGCGGGGCTGATCAGCCTGCCGGGCATGATGACCGGGCAAATCCTGGGGGGAACGCCGCCCCTGGTGGCGGTCAATTATCAAATTCTCATCATGTTCATGATCACCGCCGGGACCGGATTCGGATCGATGGTCGCCCTGCGGCTGGGGGCGGGGCGGCTCTTCGACGCCCGTCAGCGGTTGCGTTTGGATCGTCTGGATCATCTGGAAAAAGCGGCGTGAGGCACCCTCGTCGCGAAACCGGAGGTTTCGTCCATGGTTGACAAGCCGAGATGGTTATGGTTATAAGGGAGGCGAGCTGCGGAGAGGGGCCCCGCCTTCCCCACGACTGGCT
This sequence comes from Magnetococcales bacterium, assembly GCA_015231965.1. Lineage (GTDB taxonomy): Bacteria > Pseudomonadota > Magnetococcia > Magnetococcales > JADGAP01 > JADGAP01. Next base: position 2,562 of record JADGAP010000134.1, read on the forward strand.
GAATGATATTTGTTCGCATAACGTGCCTCTTGTAATGATTTATCGTATTTGAAGCTTTTTTTGACGCCATCTCGATTGATTACGGTATTTTAATCCGCGTGAAATCCAAGGAGATCAGACGATGCACATGATTAAATCCCTGTTGGCGGCGACGGTGGCGTTGAGCATGGCGGGCGCGGTGGGCGTGGCAGGCGCCAAGGACGACGACAAGGACAAGGGATTGCCCAAGTGCGATGACAAGACCAAGGTCGCCAAGGCCAACGCCAGCGGCGTCATCACTGGCGATGAACGGGAGAAAAAGGGGTGCCAGATCAAGGTGGAGGATCTGCATCCCACCCAATCGGCGGTGGGGTTGGATGCGGTGCAGTGCAAGTCCGAGAAGCTCACCGCCAAGTACGATAAGAAGCCCAGCAAGTATGAGGACTATCTGGCCGATACCGACCGTTTCGTTCCCCTGGTGCGGGGGCCGAAGGGCAAGTTTTATCTCACCGATCACCACCATCTTTCGGCGGGGGTGTGGAACGCCAATGTTCCGGACAAGGAGAAGGAGGTCAACGCCTATCTCCTCGCCGATTGGTCCACCCTGAACGACAAGGATTTCTGGACCTTGATGCAGGCCAATCACGACACCTGGCTGAAAAATCCCGCCGGAAAGGAGATCACCCCCGATCAACTGCCCGACAGCATCGCCAAGTTGGTGGATGATCCCATGCGCACCTTGTCGGCGTGGGTTCGCAACAGCTGCGGCTACGTCAAGTGCGACGCCGCCACCGACGACTCCGGCGACGATGACGAAACGACCTGCGCCAAAAAGTTCCCCAAGGTGACGTGCGCCGACGCCTATTTCCTGGAGTTCAACTGGGGCGCCTACCTGGCCACGGTTCCCGAGATCAAGAAGGCGATCGAGACCGGGGAGGGGGTGGCCTGTCCGCAGAAGGATGTGTTGACCTCCCAATGCCTGGAAAGCCAGTACGACAAATTGGTCAAAGTGCTGCCGGCAGCGATGAAGGCGGCGGCGGATCCCGCAGCGTTGAAGGCGCTGGGGGAGGGCAGCGGCTACAATGCCGAGGCGCAAGTGGGCACCCCCCAACCCAAGAATTGCGCCACCAAGTAAGCGCCTGCGGGGTTGCGGGGGTGTGACCAGGGCCGCCATGTTCGCGCATGGCGGCCTTTTTTTTGGCGATGCGCCGTTTCACGTGGGTCGGCTGAAGTTTATCCCGTCTTAATCCGCCATTCGATGAAGGTCGGAACGGACCGAAGGGGTAGCGATCGGGCAAGAAAAGTGATCCAATGGAAAAGGACGCTGGGGATCTCGATGGATCCCAGTGTTCCAGGACGGCGCTCCGGAAAAGAGGTTGGTTCCACCTTCCAGACCGCCGTGTTTGGGCATATCAATGAGTTAGCTATTCCATTTTAGAATGGCACATGTCGTCAAGCGGCGTCTGGGTTATGCAACCAACTCCTCAACCACGAAAACGTCCTTCCCGCGAAGGCGGGAATCCAGGGGGAGGGGGAGAGAAATGCAGAGATCGCGACGAGGAGCCAAGCCTCCTCTCCGTTTGTTTGAAGGGAGTCATTCACCGATCGGCTTTCCTGGATTCCCGCTTTCGTGGGAATGACGAGCGTAAATTCTTTAGCTGGCAATGTGGAAACTGATTTGAAATTACTATGATTTTTTAGGCCTCGTTTTTTTTGAAACCCTAAAGTCCAGCTTGACCGGGATGACGGCAAAACAGCCTGCAAGCCTGGCTTCCCGCCTTCTGGGGCATGACGTGTGAATGTTTGAAGAGGTGGGTTGCCCCGCCGCCGCCGCCGGATGTCATGCGCCATTTCAACAGGAACGACTCAAGGAGCATCCTCGTCACCATGGGCCCATCCGACCACACGAACAAAGGACGCCTGATCGCCGCCTCGCTGGGCCCCGGTGCCCCGGAACTGATCACCCGCGCCGCCTGGGAGGCGCTGACCACCGCCGCCTGCTGGGCCTGGCCGGAAAGCCGCCAAGAGGGCGGGGGATACGCCCTGGCCATCGCCCAACGGGCCGGACTCGCCCCGCCGGAGCGCGCCCTGGCCCTGAACTTTCCCATGACCCGCGACCCCCTGGCCCTGGCCCGACACTGGCACTCGGCGGCGGAAAAGGTGCTGGAAACCCTCCATCAGGGGGTGGACGTGGCCTTTCTGGTGGAAGGGGACGCCTCCTTTTTCGCCACCTTCGGCCACCTGCAACGCACCGTGCTGGAGTTGGACCCGGAGATCCAGGTGCGCATCATCCCCGGCGTCACCTCCCCCCTGGCGGCGGCGGCCCTGGACCAGCGCGCCCTCTGCGACGGCGACCAAACCATCGCCCTGGTCCCCGCCACCATCGGCATGGATCGGCTGGACCGACTGCTCTCCGACTTCGAGACCGTGGTCCTGCTCAAGGTCCGCCCGGTGCTGGATGAGGTGCTGGAGTTACTGAAATCCCGCAACCTGCTGGAAAAAGCGGTCTTCGTCGAACGGGTGGGAGCCCCAGAGGAGCGGCTGGTGAGCGATGTCTGGAGCCTCAAGGGGGTGCAGGTCCACTACCTGTCGTTGATGATCATCCATTGCAACGACGGGGAGTTCGCCCTGGGCCGGGGGGCGTGAGCAAGCGCCCGGCCCTGATCGCCATCACCCGCCGGGGGGCGGAGCGGGCCGTCGCCCTGGGCCAGGCGTGGCCCGAGGCGGCGATTTATTTGACCAAACCCTGGATCGAAGCCCCCGGCGTCTCCATTCTCTCCGCTCCCCTGAGCGACCACGCCGGAACGTTGCTGCATCGGCATGACCCGGTGATCTTCTTTTGCGCCCTGGGGGCGGTGGTGCGGCTCATCGCCCCCCACCTGCGCACCAAGCGGGAGGATCCGGCGGTGCTGGCAGTGGACGAGACGGCGCGCTTCGTCCTTCCCGTGGTTTCGGGCCACCTGGGGGGGGCCAACCGCTGGGCGGAAAAACTGGCCCGCAAGCTGGGGGCGCTGCCGGTGATCACCACCGCTTCCGAGGCCCTGGCCCTGCCGGCGGTGGATCTGCTGGGCCGGGAGTCGGGCTGGGAGATCGAGGCCATTCCCACCGCCCTCACCCGCGCCGCCGCCTGCGTCGTCAACGGCGAACCGACGGCCCTGGTTCAGGAGTGGGGCGAAACGGGCTGGCGCGACGCCTTCTCCCCCTGGCCCGAACATCTGGAAATCCTGTCGGACCTCGCCCAGGCCGATCCGCGACGCCATCGGGCGCTGCTGTGGATCACCCGGGAGGCGGATGCGGAAAAATGCGCGGCCCTCGCCCGGCAATGGCCGGAATCCCTGGTCATCTATCGCCCCCCCCTCCCCGTCGGGGCCCTGGCGCTGGGGGCGGGGTGCGACCGGGGGGCCTCCCTGGCGACGCTGGAGGAGGCCCTCGATCAAGCCCTCGCCGGGGCCGGTCTGGAGAGGCGGGCCATCGCCGCCCTGGCCACCATCGACCGCAAGGGCGACGAACCCGCCCTGCGGGCCCTGGCGGAGCGTCTGGGGCTCCCTTTGACCCTCTTCACCGCCGAGCAACTGGGCGAAATCCCGGTCCCCAACCCCTCGGCCATGGTGCAAGGTCATGTGGGATCCCCTTCGGTGGCCGAGGCCGCCGCCCTCCTCGTCGCCCGGGGCGAGGCGAACCGCGACCTGCTGGTTCCCAAAACCCGGCGGCGGGGCGAGGACGGCAAGAACGTCACCCTCGCCCTCGCCCGCTTTCCCCATCCCAACCCCTCCGCCCGGGAGATTCCCCCCCGATGAAGCCGACGCCCGGAAAACTGCTGCTGGTGGGCCTCGGCCCAGGGGCCCCGGACCAACTCACCGGACGCGCCCGCGCCGCCCTCGACGAGGCGGAGATCGTGGTGGGGTATAAATCCTACCTCAAGCTCATCGCCCCCCTCATCGCCGACAAGGAGACAGTGGGCAGCGGCATGCGCCAGGAGTTGGAACGCTGCGCCGAGGCGGTGCGTCTGGCCCGGGAGGGGCGGACCGTGGCCCTCGTCTCCTCCGGCGACGTGGGGGTCTACGGCATGGCCGGACCCGCCTTCGAGGTGCTGCTGGCCGCCGGATGGCACCCTGACGCCGACGAGATCACGGTGGAGTCGATCCCCGGGGTCAGCGCCCTCAACGCCTGCGCCGCCCTGGTGGGAGCCCCCCTGACCCACGACTTTTGCGCCATCTCCCTCTCCGACCTCCTCACCCCCTGGAAGGTGATCGAAAAACGGTTGAAGGCCGCCGCCGTCGGGGATTTCGTCACCGCCCTGTACAACCCGAAAAGCAGCAAGCGCACCACCCAGATCGTGGAGGCGCAAAAAATCTTTCTCCGTCATCGCGCCCCCTCCACCCCGACGGCGATCGTCACCGCCGCCTTTCGCGACGACGCCCGGGTCGTCCTCACCGACCTGGCCCACCTGCTGGACCACCCCATGGACATGGAGACCACGGTCCTCATTGGCAACAGCCGCACCTTCAGCCAATCCGGCGTCATGGTCACGCCACGGGGCTACGCCGACAAATACGACCTGGAAAGGATCGCCCGTAACCCCGCGAATCCCGATGCCGATGCCGATGGGGATGGGATCCCGCCATGAGCCGCGCCTTGATGATCCAGGGGACCACCTCCGACGCAGGCAAAAGCTTGCTGGTCACCGCTCTGTGCCGGATTCTCCACCGCCGAGGGGTCAACGTGGCCCCCTTCAAACCCCAGAACATGGCCCTCAACAGCGCCGTCACCGCCGAAGGGGGGGAGATCGGTCGGGCGCAAGCCATCCAGGCCCTGGCCTGCGGTCTGCAACCCCACGTCGACATGAATCCGGTGCTGCTCAAACCCAACTCCGACGTGGGCGCCCAGGTGATCCTCCAGGGCAAGGTCGCCGCCAACCTGGACGCCAAGGCCTATCACCAGTTCAAACCCACCGCCATGGTCCACGTCCTGGACTCCTTCCGCCGCCTGTCAGAGCGCCATGACGTGGTGCTGGTGGAAGGGGCGGGCAGCCCGGCGGAGGTCAATCTGCGCCCCCGGGACATCGCCAACATGGGCTTCGCCGAGGCGGTGGACTGCCCGGTGGTGATCGTCGGCGATATCGACCGGGGGGGGGTCTTCGCCCAGTTCGTGGGAACCCTGGCCATCCTCTCCCCCGGCGAGCGGGAGCGGGTGAAGGGGTTCATCGTCAACAAATTTCGCGGCGACCTCGCCCTGCTGCAACCGGGCCTCGACTGGCTGGAACGGGAGACCGGCAAGCCGGTTCTGGGGGTCGTCCCCTTCATCCCCGGCCTCTACCTGGCCGCCGAGGACAGCTTTTTCCCCGACCACGCCCCCCCCGCGACGACGGGCCAGGCCCCCCCCCTGCGCGTGGTCATCCCCCGCCTGCCTCGTCTGAGCAACCACACCGATTTCGACCCCCTGCGGCTCCATCCCCAAGTGCGACTAACGTGGGTCAAGGCGGGCGAGGCCATTCCCCCCGCCGATCTGATCCTCCTTCCCGGCAGCAAAAGCGTGCGGGCCGATCTGGCCTGGATGCGGGTCAACGGCTGGGAGCGGGCGATTCTTCGACACCTGCGTTACGGGGGAAAGGTGCTGGGGGTCTGCGGCGGATTTCAAATGTTGGGGGAGACGCTGGATGACTCCCTGGGGGTGGAGGGAACCCCCGGCGTCGATCCCGGCCTGGGACTCTTGCCCATGGCGACCCGCTTCGGGCGGGAAAAAATCGTGCAAAACGTCCGGGGTCGGCTGGCCCTGGACGACGCCCCCGTGGCCGGATACGAAATCCACATGGGGGAGAGCTTCGGCCCCGCCCTCGATCACCCGGCCTTCTTCCTCGAAGGTCGCCCCCACGGGGCCCTCTCCCCCGACGGGCGCATCCTCGGCGGATACCTCCATGGTCTGTTCGATACCCCGGAAGGGTGCCAATCCCTGCTGAACTGGGCCGGACTGTCCCAGGCCCAACCCTTCGATCTGGCCGCCGCCCGGGAGGCCGCCTTCGACCGCATGGCCGATATTGGCGCCGCCCACCTGGATCTGAAACGAATGTTCGCCCTGCTGGGCCTGGAGTGGTCGTGATGGGACAACAACGCGGCGTGGTGGTGGCGTTGACCGGCAAGGGCAAGGGAAAATCCTCCAGCGCCTTCGGGATGGTGCTGCGGGCGGCGGGATGGGGAATGCGGGTTTGCGTCCTCCAGTTCATCAAAAGCGCCAAGCGCCGCACCGGCGAACAGATGGCGGCGGAACGCCTCGGCGTGGCGTGGCATACCCTGGGCGACGGTTTCACCTGGAAAACCGCCAACCCCGAGCAGGATCGGGCCACCGCCCGCGCCGCCTGGACCGTCTGCCGGGAAAAACTCGCCAGCGGCGATTACGACCTGGTGGTGTGGGACGAAATCCATTACGCCTGCGCCCACGGCTGGCTCACCGGCGAGGAGGTGGCCCAGGCGATTCGCGACGAAAAACCCCCCGCCACCCATCTCATTCTCACCGGACGCGACGCTCCGCCGGAAATCATCGCGGTCGCCGACACGGTGAGCGAAATCCGGGAGGTCAAGCACGCCTTCAAGGCCGGAATTCCCGCCGCCAAGGGGGTGGAGTTCTGAGAACTTGTGAAAAAATCAAATCCGTCGCGAGAGCGTCTCCAAACCCGTCCCGCAAGGCGCGAAATGCGGTCAATGGGCGAGCCTGTCATCGCGACCCCATGGGACGTGTTTCGCAACGCCGCCGGACGGGAATTGCAGGCGGTCGCGGTAGGATCTGATTTTTTCACAGGCTCCCAGGTCAAGCGGCCTTTGGGGGGCAAGCCACATTTCAACGACGAGAACGACCCCCGACCTACGCGCGATTTTTCAGTGTCACCAATCGTTTCCAAAGGTTCAGCGACAAGATGTGCCAATAGAGGGCGGCCAACCATCCCATGCGCCGCCAATGGTCGAGCAACAACGGCGACAACCCCTCCAAGGCCTGTTCGTTGACGATCAAAAAATCCGACAGACGAAAAATTCCCTGATGACATTTCAATTCGATGGCGCAGCCGGTCAGAACGCCGTTGGCCAAGAGGGCGCGAGTCATCTCCAGGGTGTTGAGATGCATGGCGTGGAATCCGCGACAAAACTCCAGGGCGGCCTGCACGGTGGGGGCGGGATCGCCGTTGTCGAGAAAGAGCGGGGCGTGTTCCGGACCCTGAGAGAGATCCTCGCTGGCCTCATCGAGGCAAAGGCGAGACTCCCCCGAGACGACGTGGCTCTCCAGCATGAAAGGGTAGCGGCGGAAATAGGCCGGAATGTAGGCCTCCGGATCCCACTGTCCGGCGGCATCGACGAAAAAATTTTCCCCCGGCTGAATGCCCAGCAGGGCCAGCGGGGCGTGGGGCGGGGTGGACATGAAGACAATGGGATAGTGGCTGGCGGCGTGACGAATCTCCGGCAGGGTGAGCAGCACGGCATGGACGGTTTGGGCGAAATCGAACCGACGGGGCTCCCGCAGGCTCCAGGCGGCGTGGCGGGAGCGGGCGACGGGGGCGGGATGCCGATAACTCGACAAGAACGACGGCAGGCCCAGGGGATCGACAAATTCCGAGGACGGCGGCGCGTCGGCGGCGACCGACGGCGGCGGGGGGGAGGGAAGTTCTGGCTCGGGCGCGGGGGATTTGGCGGCGGCGCGG
>JADGAP010000135.1 GCA_015231965.1 Magnetococcales bacterium
CAAAAAGGGGGTCGAGAGCCCCGCCAACAGGTGATGGGCCAGGTTTCCCCCCCCCTGAATCGATTGCAGGGGGGGAATGGCGGTCACCACCAGGCAGAACAGCAGGATCAGCAGCCGCTCCCCCCGAACCCACCATGGGGGTTGGGGGGCGGGGGGGAAAAAGAGCAGCGCCGCCGCCAACACCGGAAGCCCCACCAGCACGTCCGGACGAAACCCCAGCCCCACCCCCAGAATCCCCCCCCCCAGGGCGGCCAGGGCGGCCCCCCGTCCCCGGGAGCAGGGCTGCGTTCCCAGTCGCACGGCGAGCAGCAGCGCCGCCAGAATCAAGGGGATGCGCACCAGATCCCGATAGGTTTTGAGATAACTTTCCATGGAAATCACGAAATAGGCGGTTCCCAAAAGGGCGGGAAGCCGCGCCATGCCATGTCGCAACAAACGGTAGCCCAAGGCGGCCATGAGGGCGAAAATCAAGGCAAAATAGGGGTGCAACGCCGGCCAGGAGACCCCCGTCGCCCACCAGATCACCCCCACCGCCCCGCCGAGATAGGCATAAAGTTTTTGAAAATCCTTGAGAGGCGAGGTCGGAACCCCGTCGGGAATGTTGGCGCAATCGAAATGGTTCATCGGGGAGGGTGCCCGTTTCGCGTGAAACTCCTTATAACGATAGACATCCCGCTGGAGGAACGGGTCCAGACCGGGAACCAGGGTCGGATCCACGTCGACAAAACCGCGACCGCAGGCAAACATCACCGCCGGGGCGTAGTAATCCTGAAAAAACGTGGTGTAAACCCCGTCGCGGGAAAGGTAGTGAAGGCCATACCCCCAGCTCAGAAACGCCACCAGCAGCGTCACCAGCCATTGCCGACGCAACGATGAAGCGGAAAGGAAATTCATGAGCCTCCTGTTCCATGTGAACGGAGATATCGAGGATGTGGTATCGCTCTGCAGTCAACACTCCCCAAACAGAATGGCAACGATGCGAAATTCAACGGATTGAATCGAGATGCGGAGTAGTGACTGGCCTGGAAGGTCGAATCACGGGCGCGATGCGCGCCAACAAGCGAACACCCAAAGCGGCCGCCTCTGGACCCAACCCCTTCGCCGAAAGCGTCGAGATCTCGAACGGCCCTTCTATCCCCGCTTCAGCCTCACCCGCACCGCCTCTTCTTGATCCAACTCCTCCAAGGCGGACCCAATGAGAGTCAACGTCTCCTCTACCTCCGGAAGAATGACATCCTCCAAAGCCCGGGCGCGCCGCTCGGTGCGACGATATTCCGCCAACAAACGACGCAAATTACCCTCCACCGCCGACAGCTCCACCGACAGGGGAAGCAGAGCGCCGAACGCTTCGGCGCAACGCCTGGCCTCCGGCGTGGGATTGAGCGGAGCGGGAGCCGGGCCGACCGACTGGACCTCCATGGTCGCCTGACACAGACGAACCCCGAAAAACTCCCGCGTCCGACGCTGAATCCGCACCGCCGCCGCCGCCGCCGGATACGCCCCCAGTTCGGCGAGCCCGTGACGCCCCACCGCCTCCCGCAGGGTCGCCTGGGCGTGTCGCCACGCCTCCTCCCACCGCCCCTTGACCTGACGATGAAACTCCCCCTGCCGAATCAACTCCGCCGCCAACAGCAACCGTTTTTCATCCAGGAATTGAAATCCCTCCTGCATGACGTGGCGCTCTTCCCGCAATTCAAGGAAGGCGCTGCGGGTGGGAACGATCTCCATGACGGGACGACTCGCGGCCAAGGGTGAGAGAGAGGATCCAGACTCCATTCAACGCCAAGTTGGGAAAAATGGGTATGGAAAATTGCAGCCCAGCCGCCGGAAGAGGAAAAAAAAGATTACGCCTCGATGGTGGAACGCCGCCCGTGTTCCACCGTGACCACGGTTTTGATCCCCCCCCGCAGATTGAAATCCCCCTGCACCCGCAACCATCGGGGGTCCAGAACCGCCGTCAAATCCTCCAGAATGCGGTTGGTCACCGCCTCGTGAAACGAACCCTCCTGGCGAAAACTCCACAGGTAGAGTTTGAGCGACTTGAGTTCGACGCAACGCTGATCCGGCGTGTAGCTCAGGCGGATTTCGGCAAAGTCGGGTTGGCCGGTCATGGGGCAGACGCAGGTGAATTCGGCGGTGCGGATGTCGATGCGGTAGTCTCGTTGGGGATGGGGATTGGGGAAGGTTTCCAGCAACTCCCGGGAGGGTCCGGCGGGGATGGGCAGGGGCACGGGGAGGTTCCTTTCAGCCCGCCGCGTCGGCGGGACGGAGGGGAGACAAGGGGGGGTACGCGCGGGGATTTTATAGCGATTTCAATTAAAAAATGATCATGATGAATGGAATGAGGATCGTATAAGGGGACTGCGGGTCCAGGGCAATCATTGCCCTGGCGGGTCCAGGGCAGAGCCCTGGGGTTTTGACTTTCGCTTTTGATTTTGCAGTTTTTTAGGCGCGCTTTCAAGTGAAGCCAAAGCGTTTTTTGCTTTGGCGCAGCGCGCCCAATAGTCGCCGGAGGCGACCAGATTTTCAAGGAACCCTACTTTTACACCCATACCGTGAAGTACATCACTCGATTGGAACGATTTTACCGTCTAACTTCCGAACCTGTCCCCCCGTTTTGCGGGGAAGGGGGCGGACGAAGAGGCGGTGCCGGTTGGACGCGGCGCGGGTCACTTCGACTTCGCGCCCGATTTTTCCTTTTCCAACAATTGCTCGGGCAACATGCCCAACATCGAGCGCACATTGTTGCTCATGGGCAGATCAAAATCCGCCGCCCCCACCGCCACCCGATCCGACAGCCGCACCAACTGGGTGCTGACGAAAATCCGGCTCTTGGCGATGGTGTAGGAGCCCAGGATCACCGCCTGGGCCTTCTGCCCGGCTTGCAGCTCCTTCAACTCCCGGGTCATCATGAACTCGCCGTCATCCTTGCGAATGAAGAGATTTTTCCGCAACTTGACCTCGCTGACGGAAAATCCCCGCTGGGTGAAGCGGGAGCCCATCTGCCGCGCCAGCAGCCGCCCCAGGGGCGAGGTTTCATCCAGGTCGTCGGTGTTGACAAAGGTAGCGGGAATGATGGGCGAGCGGGGGTTGAAGGGATCCCGCATCCCCTGGATGATGGCGTCCGCCGCCCGATAGACCGCAGCGGTGATGTCGGACTCCATGGCGTTTTCGTTGCGCAACATCACCGGCTGGGAGACCAGGGGCGTCATACCGGGCAACTCGGCGCATCCGGCCAGGACAAGCGTCAAGAGGATGGCGCTCATCCCCCCGAACATCCACGATCCCCTGACGCCCCGAACCCCGACGTTCATTTGTCCACCACCGCCACGGCGCAACAGTCGGTTTGAATCAACAGCTCGTCGGCGCTGCCGGTGAGGGGCATCTTGGCGTTGACCGAGGCCATCACCTGGTGATCCTTGAGCTGCACCAGCTTGGCGGTGAGATACAGCACGTCCTTGGTGCGGGAGTAGTTGCCCACCAACACGGCGGAAGCCTTGTATTCGGCGGCGATATTGTCGATGTCCCGGGAGAGGATGAACTCCCCCTTGCCCTCGTGAATCGCCATCTGCTTGCGCAGCCGCGCCTCCACCACGGCGTATCCCTGCTGGGTAAAGCGGGAGGCCACCTGATCGGCCAACACCATGCCCAGCTCCGAAGAGCTTTCCAGATTGCCCAGGCTGACAAAGGTGGCGACCATGATCGGGCTGCGACGATGAAACGAGGGCTGATTTTTGCGCAACTCCCCCACCAGGGCGTCGGCGATGGAGTGGCTCATGGAGATGAGGTCCACTTCCATAATCGGTTCGCCCACCACCCGGGGGGCGTGGGCGTTGCCGCTCTCCCGGCCCTGTTCCATGCGTTCTCCGGCGACGGCAAAAATTTCCTGCATCTCGGCGATGGCGGAACAACCGGGCAGCAGCCACGGACTCAAGGCGATGAGCGCGAACCGGGCGAAAGGCGCGAATTGCGGGGTCCGGAATGTCATGGTCGGCTTCCAGGCTTTCGGGAATGGCCGCTCCGGCGGCGGCCATTCCCGCCCGGCGGTTTAGTTGAATTGATCCTTGACGTTGGCCTTCTCGCGGGCCGCCTCCTTGGTGATCAGGCCCTTGGCCAGAAGATCTTGCAAACATTGTTCCAAAGTCTGCATCCCATGCTGCCGCCCGGTCTGGATGGAGGAGTACATCTGGGCCACCTTGTTTTCCCGAATCAGGTTGCGGATGGCCGGGGTGCCCACCAGAATTTCGTGGGCCGCCACCCGTCCGCCCCCTTTTTTCTTCAGCAGGGTCTGGGAGATGATGGCCCGGATGGATTCGGAGATCATGGTCCGGATCATATCCTTTTCCGCTGCCGGGAAGACGTCGACGATGCGGTCGATGGTCTTGGCCGCCGAGGTGGTGTGCAGCGTACCAAACACCAGATGACCGGTTTCGGCGGCGGAGAGGGCCAGCCGGATGGTCTCCAGGTCGCGCATTTCGCCCACCAGGATGACGTCTGGATCCTCGCGCAGGGCCGAACGCAACGCCTCGGAGAAGCCGTGGGTATCGCGATGGATTTCCCGCTGGTTGATCAGGCACTTTTTCGAGTTGTGGACAAACTCGATGGGGTCTTCCATAGTCAGGATGTGGCCGTATTCGGCGTCATTTTTGTAGTCCACCATGGCGGCCAGGGTGGTGGACTTGCCCGAGCCGGTGGGGCCCGTCACCAGCACGATGCCCCGGGGGGTGTTGGAAAACTCCTTGAAAATCGGCGGGCAGTTGAGCTGCTCCAGCGACAGAATGGTGGAGGGAATGGTGCGGAACACCGCCGCCGCCCCCCGATTTTGATTGAACGCATTGACGCGGAACCGGGCCAAGCCCTTCACCTCGAAGGAGAAGTCGTGTTCCAGATGCTCCTCGTAGGTTTTGCGCTGCTTGTCGTTCATGATGTCGTAGATCATGTCGTGGACCTGTTCATGGTCCAGCACCGGCATGTCGATGCGGCGAATGTCCCCATCCACCCGGATCATCGGCGGCATGCCGGCGGAAAGGTGGAGGTCCGAGGCCTTGTTCTGCACGCCGAAGGCCAGTAAATCGGTGATCTGAATACCCATGGGACGAGGATCCTTTCACGGCGCAACGTGGGGTTGGCGTTGAATGACAACGGCGCGGTGGGCGAATTCGGTTGATTTCCACCACGACTATGATAGCATTTTCCCTGGGAGCTTACAGACCTCGGCGATGACGATAGAAAGGCCCGCCGACGGTATCCTCGCCAGAGCTACCAACCCGGGCGGGGGATTCTGAAGCTCCTTTTTTTTGGAGCGAGCGGACCCCTGACGAGGACGATGGACCGTCGCTCCGACGGCATCCGGAACGCCGGTCGCCTGGGAGAGGGAATCCTTAGCCTTTTTTGTGGAGTGAAAACGGAATGATGGCGGGTTGCCCCGGCTCTTCGACAAAGACGGTGGCCACATGATTCAAACCATCCTTTCGATCATGCCGTGAAACGCCGTAAATAATCCGCCTTTCCTTTCGCTCCACCTTGTATACCCAATTCAGCGGCCTGCCTTCGGCGTCGAACAGGCGAATGATCGCCGGATCGTATTCCCGCAAAATGGCGGGCAGGGCCTGGAGATCCTCCAGCGTGATACGGAACTCCGGCGGCTTGTTCGACAACGCGCCATGTTTGAGCAAAATTTTCAGCAGTCCATAGCCCCGCCCGCGCAAGGCGACGACGCCCTCTTTTAGGAGGGTTGGTCCGCCCGAATCCAGGATGACCTCGCCCAACCCGGAAGGCATGCGGGCCAGCGTCACATCCTGTCGGCCGTCAAAGGGCAACCCCCCTTGCCGCGCCGCCTCCAAGACCTGTCGATAGGCCTCGGCGATGCGCTCTTCCACCCGAAGGGCAATCTCCTCCATCCCTCCCCGCTTCCCACCTCCCGGTCATTTTACAAGACGTTCAAAGCATACCCCAAGCGAAGATTGGGGAAAAGGCGACGCGGAAGGCGTGGGGCGCGCCTTTCGGCGGGGGGTTGGGTGGATTATCATGGGGGATTCGAGGGAACTTCACGGATTCACGCAAGACCAACGCCAAGCGGATCTCATGCCCACCCTTCCCGAAGCCATCGCCCGGCGTCGCACCTTCGCCATCATCTCCCACCCCGACGCGGGCAAGACGACGCTGACGGAAAAGCTGCTGCTCTTCGGCGGTGCCATTCAACTGGCCGGTCAGGTCAAGGCCAAGGGGGAGCGGCGTCGCGCCCGCTCCGACTGGATGAAGGTGGAGCAGGAGCGGGGCATCTCGGTCACGGTGTCGGTGATGACCTTCGACTATGGCGAATGCACCTTCAATCTGCTGGACACCCCCGGTCACGAGGATTTTTCCGAGGACACCTTCCGCACCTTGTCCGCGGTGGATTCGGCGGTGATGGTCATCGACGCCGCCAAGGGGATCGAGGCCCAGACCTTGAAACTGTTCGAGGTCTGCCGCATGCGGGATGTGCCGGTGATCACCTTCATCAACAAGTTGGACCGGGAAGGGCGGGATCCTTTCGATCTGATGGACGAAATCGCCAACCAATTGGCCCTGGACGTCACCCCCGCCTCCTGGCCCATCGGCATGGGGCGGGATTTTCTCGGCTGCTACGACCTGTTGGACGACCGGCTGCTGCTCCTGGAGCGGGGCGACGGGGAGTCGGTGGCGGATGGAATCGCCTGTCAGGGGTTGGAAGACCCTCAACTTGCCCAACTTCTTCCCGCCCACGCCCTGGAAAAGCTGCAAGAAGATGTGATGATGGCCCGGGAGCTTTGCCCCCCCTTCGTCCATGACTCCTACCGGGAGGGCCATTTGACACCCGTCTTTTTCGGCAGCGCCTTGAACAACTTCGGCGTGGAGGAGCTGTTGCGCGGTTTGGCCCGCTATGCCCCGCCCCCCCGCCCTTATCCCGCCGTGGGCCGCATGGTGGATCCCACCGAGGAGCCGGTGACCGGCTTCGTGTTTAAAATCCAGGCCAACATGGACCCCAAGCATCGGGACCGCATCGCCTTCCTGCGGCTTTGCTCGGGCCATTTCCAGCGGGGAATGAAGATGCTCCACCCCCGCAGCGGCAAGACCATGGCCATTCACAACCCGCTGCTCTTTCTCGCCCAGGATCGGGAGCGGGCCGAGGAGGCGTGGCCCGGCGACATCATCGGCCTGCCCAACCATGGGGCTCTTAACATCGGCGACGCCCTCACCGAAGGAGAAAGTCTGCGTTTTACCGGCATTCCCAGTTTTGCCCCCCGGCTGCTGCGCAAGGTCCGGCCTGACGACCCCATGAAGGCCAAGCATCTGGAAAAAACCTTGCGCCAACTGGGCGAGGAGGGGGCCGCCCGGGTCTTCAAGGCGGTCATTGGCGGCGAGTGGATCGTCGGGGTGATGGGGGCGCTGCAATTCGAGGTGCTGGCCGACCGCATTCGCACGGAATACGGCATTCCCGTCCACTTCGAGGGGACCGCCATCCATACCGCCCGTTGGGTGGAAGCACCCGACTCCCTGGAAATGAAAAAATTTCTCGACGGCAACCAGGGCGAACTGGCCGAAGATCACCACGGTGCCCCGGTCTTCCTCGCCCGCAACGCCTGGCGGCTCACCGACGCCATGGACAAATGGCCCAAGATCAAATTCCTGGAAACCCGCGAACAAATGGCTTGAACTCCCCATCAGTTATAGTCATTCCATTTCAGATTGGGCATTGGAAGATTGATGGAGCAAGGAACTCATTCCCCAAAACAGTCCGTCATTCCCGCGAAAGCGGGCATCCAGGAAAGCCAATAGGCGAATGGCTCACTTCAAACAAACTGAAAAGGAGCTTGGTTCCTCGTGGCAAGGTCTGCATTTTCCTCCCCCGCCCCTGGATTCCCGCTTTCGCGGGAATGACGATGGTGTGTTTGAAAAAATGGGTTGCATCCCCTGACGCCGCTTGAGGTCATGCGCCATTTTTAATTGGAACAACTATATAATCCGACAAAGTAGAATTAAACCGCACGCTTGCAGGATGATTATAATAATCTTTCCAACAAGGATGAGGTTGTTTTTTTATCCGGCTGGGCGACCCGCACCTGCTTTTCCCGGGACTTCTCCCCCCGTTCGATGGTGATGCGCCCCTTGGCCACCCCGAGCCATTCCGCCAGCAACTCCCGCAGCGCCGCGTTGGCCGCCCCTTCCACTGGCGGGGCGGTGAGGGCGGCCCGGATCCTTCCTTCCCGCACCCCTTCCAGTTTGGCCCGCGAGGCCCGGGGCTGCACCCGGACCATCAGCAGCAGATCCTCCCCATCCCAGCGCCAGGGTTCCATGGTCGGCTCCTGGGCGGCACCTTGTCCACGCTCTCGGTTGGAGGAAGGGCATTCTTTCATCATTCGCCCGCCCCCTCGCTTCCGTCCAGGGCGGTTCGCCGATCCAATCCCCCCACGGCCTGGAAGAGGGTGACCCGGGCGACGTTCCAGTCGTAGACCGCCTGCACCCACTGTTGCCGGGCGGAGGCCAGCGCCCCCTGGGCGTTGAGTCCGTCATGGATCGTCCCCACCCCCGCCTGATACCGCCCCAGGGCCACCCGTTCCGACTGTTCGGCGCTGGCCAGCAGATCCCGTCCCGCCTCCAGCGCCTGGAGGGCGGTGCGCAGATTATTCCAGGACTGCCACACCTCCAACGCCGCCAGCAACGCCGTCCGATCCCGATCGGCCTCCTTGGCCTCCAGTTCGGCCTGGGCACCGGCGATGCGCTGGGTGGCGGCGAATCCGGAAAACAGGGGAACCGACAGGGCGACGCCGACGGAGGCGTTGTCCACCTCCTCCCCGGCGGTGCGTTGCCGATTCACCCCCGCCGTCAGCGACACCGACGGACGATCCGCCCCCCGGGCGGCGTCCAGGGAGGCCCGGGCCGCCCCCAGCCGCGCCTCGGCCTCGGCCAGATCGGGACGCCGCCCCTTGGCCTCCTCGATCCACGAAGCCACCTCCCGGGCGAAGCGGGGGGGCGATTCGGGGGGGGGCGATTCGGCGACGGTCAGCGGCGTTTCGGCGGAAAAGCCCACGGCGTAGGCCAAGGTGCCCTGGGCGTTGCGCAGCTCCCCTTCCGCCCGGAGGCGGTTGAGAATCGCCTGGGAGTGGGCGGTTTTGGCCAGCAGGCGATCCGCCGGGGTTCCGCTTCCCGCCTGATGACGGGCCTCGGCGGCGCGAAAGGCCTGCTCGGCGGAACGCTCCGAACGTTGGGTCGCCTCCACCGCCGCCGCCTTGGCCGACCGTTGGAAATAGGCTTTAACCGCTGCCGCGATCACCTGTTGGGCGATGTTCTCCTGGCTGGCCGAGGCCGCCTCCCATAAGCGACGAGCGTTTTCCGCCGTCGCCTGGCGGGTTCCGAAGTCGAACAACAGATAGCCAAAGCTCAGTCCCGCCGTGGTTTGATCGTAGGGATAGCGCCCCGGCGTCACCTTGTCGCCCCAGGCGTCGAGGCGGCTCCACGAGGCGGTTCCGTTGACCGTGGGGAGAAAGGCCGCCTCCGCCACCCCCAGGGAGGCGAAAGCCGCCCGGGCCACGGCCCATGACTGCCGGGTTTGGGGATGGCGACACAGGGCGAGGTCCACCACTTCCCCCAGGGTCAGGGGGTGATGGGCGAGGGGGGCGTCCCGGGGGCATTCGTTGGGGGGGAGCGCAACGGCTGCGATGGGGGATGGGGAGACCTCCCTCCCCTCCCGATCCGGCTCGGCCCCGGCGGATCCGACCCAACACTCCAAAAGCGCGAAAAGGAGAAGAAGGCGGCGCATAAGATTCCCGGCGATGAGGAGATCTCCATCCTATGGATGTTCCAATTAAAAAATGGCGCATGACCTCAAGCGGCGTCAGGGGATGCAACCCATTTTTTCAAAC
>JADGAP010000136.1:0-4337 GCA_015231965.1 Magnetococcales bacterium
GGGCGGCGAGGGGGAGGGCGGGAGTGGGAGGTTTCTCCTGACGACCTCCGGGGGAGTATTGACTTCCGACGCGCTGGTGGTGGCCACCGGGGGGTTGTCCCATCCCAAATTGGGGGCGTCGGATTTTGGCTTGAGGCTGGCCCGGCAATTCGGCCTGGGGGTGATTCCGCCCCGTCCGGCGTTGGTTCCCTTCACCCTGGGGGAGCCGCTGCTCTCCTGGGCCGCGCCCTTGGCGGGAGCGTCGGTTCCGGTGGCGGCGCGGTGCGGCGATGCGCGGTACGAGGGCTCGCTGCTCTTCACCCACCGGGGGTTGAGCGGACCCGCCATGTTGCAAATCTCCTCCCATTGGCATCCGGGAGAGGAGGTGGTGGTGGATTGGGCCCCGGGGGTTGATTTATTCGCCGAGTGGAAATCGTTGAAGCGGGAGGTTCCCCGTCAACTGCTTTCCACGGTATTGGGGCGGTATTGGCCCAAGCGGTTGGCTCAGGTGTGGGGAGAGGCGGACGGGCGGATGGCGGATCTGCCCGACGCCCGATTGCGCGACCTGGCCCAGCGGCTCAAGGCGTGGCCCGTGGTTCCTCAGGGAACGGAGGGGTATCGCACGGCGGAAGTGACCGTGGGCGGCGTGGACACGGCGGGATTGCATCCCAAGACGATGGCCGCGTTGACCATTCCCGGGTTGTATTTTGTCGGCGAGGTGATGGATATGACCGGGGAGTTGGGGGGCTTCAATTTGCATTGGGCGTGGGCGTCGGGCCATGCGGCGGGGCAGTCCGTGTGACCGCGCCTGGTCCTGACGCGCCCTGGACGCATTCGCGACGAAATTCATGAAGACGAAATTCATGAACAAGACGGGCTCACCGGATCGCTCATTCCGTCCGTCGAACCGTTCGTAACGCCGCCGCAACCGCTTTCGCCGAAAAAATCCGGCGGGCCGCGTCTCCTCCTCCAACCATTCCACGTCCACGCCGCCGCCCCCCTGGCGTTGAAAAAACCTGGATTGCATCCGGAAAATCCCCTTGGGATTCCTTTTCTCCCCCCGTCAAAGGCTGGCATAATCCTTCCCTGTTTTCATCCCCTTCTCGATCCCACCAGCGAGGGACTCCATGGAACGCGATCAAGGCATCAAATTCATGCTCGACACCCTCAAGACGATGAAGGAAAAGGGCGGCTCCGACCTGTTCATCACCGCCGATTTTCCCCCCGCCGTCAAGCTTTTTGGCAAGATGACCCCCCTGACCACCGAGGTTCTCGCCGCCCAGGACACCCAAACCCTGGCCCGGGCGATCATGAACGATCGACAGGTCAAGGAGTTCGACGCCAGCAAGGAGTGCAACTTCGCCATCGCCCCCCCCGGCGTGGGACGGTTCCGGGTCAACGCCTTCGTCCAGCAGGGGCGGGTGGGCATGGTGCTGCGGACCATCACCACCGAGATCCCCGACTTTGAAAAACTGGGGCTTCCCCCGGTGCTGAAAGAAGTGGTGATGAGCAAAACCGGTCTGGTGCTGTTCGTCGGCGGCACCGGCTCGGGCAAGTCCACCAGTTTGGCGGCGATGCTGGGCTATCGCAACCAAAACAGCGCCGGCCACATCATCACCATCGAGGATCCCATCGAATACGTCCACCCGCACCGCAACTGCATCATCACCCAGCGGGAGGTGGGGGTGGACACCGAATCGTGGCACGCCGCCCTGAAAAACACCCTGCGCCAGGCCCCGGACGTCATCCTCATCGGTGAAATCCGCGAAGCCGAAACCATGGAACACGCCATCAACTTTGCCGAAACCGGCCACTTGGCCCTCTCCACCCTCCACGCCAACAACTCCAACCAGGCGCTGGACCGCATCATCAACATGTTCCCCTCGGAGAAGCGTCAGCAGTTGTTAATGGACCTCTCCCTCAACCTCCGAGCCATCGTCTCCCAGCGGTTGATCCCGAAAAAGGGCGGCGGACGGGTGGCGGCCATCGAAATCCTGCTCAAATCCCCTTTGATCTCCGACCTGATTTTCAAGGGCGAGGTCCACGGCATCAAGGAGATCATGGGGAAATCCCGGGAACTGGGGATGCAGACCTTCGACCAATCCCTCTTCGACCTCTACGAAGCCGATCTGGTCACCTACGAGGACGCCCTGCGCTTCGCCGACTCGGCCAACGAACTGCGGCTCAAGATCAAGCTGGACAGCAAGACTTCCAAGGAAAAGGATGTGATGAGCGGCATTGGCGGCCTGTCGCTGCAAGCCAAGGCGGAGGAGTTGAAAAAGAACTGACCTCCTTCCCGTCTCTTCCGGGGGCCGTCGGAGCCGCTTTCTCGGCGGTCCCCGTGACAGGAAGACGTCACCCGCCCCATCCTTCACCCCATGAATCCAGGATCCCGTCATGGCCATCAATATCACTCCCTATCTCAAATTAATGATTGAAAAAAGCGGTTCGGACCTCTATTTCACCCCCGCCTCCCCGCCCCGCATGAAGGTGGACGGCAAGATGGCCTCGGTGGGTGCCGAACCCCTCACCCCGGAAATTTGCCGGGAGGTGGTGCTGAGCATCATGGACGAGGAGCAAGCCGCCTTTTTCAATAAAAATCTGGAAATCGATTTTGCCATCTCCCTGGGGGAGGAGGGGCGGTTCCGAGTCAACGCCTTCCACCAAAAGGGCAAGGCGGCCATGGTGTTGCGCTACATCCGCTCCAAGGTGCCGGTGCTGGAGGATTTGAAGGCCCCGGAGATCCTGAAGGATTTGATCATGACCAAGCGGGGGCTGCTGCTGATGGTGGGCGGCACCGGCTCGGGCAAGTCCACCACGTTGGCGGCGATGATCGATCACCGCAACGCCAACTCCTCGGGCCACATCCTCACCATCGAAGATCCCGTGGAGTTCATGCATCCCCACAAGCGTTGTATCATCAATCAGCGGGAGGTTGGGCCGGATACCCACTCCTACCACAACGCCCTCAAGTCGTCGCTGCGCGAGGCCCCGGATGTCATCCTCATCGGCGAAATTCGCGACCGGGAGACCATGGAGGCGGCCTTGGAACTGGCGGGCACCGGCCATCTGGCCATCTCCACCCTCCACGCCAACAACGCCTATCAGGCGATGAACCGCATCATCAACATGTTTCCCCAGGCCATGCACAAGCAGTTGTTCATGGACCTTTCGCTCTATTTGCGGGCGGTGATCTCCCAGCGGCTGGTTCCCAGCCTGGACGGCAAGCGTCGGGCCGCCGTCGAGGTAATGGTCAACACCCCCCACATCGCCGAACGGATCCTCAAGGGGGAGATCGACGAAATTCGCGAGGCCATCGCCTCCAGCACCGAACGGGGGATGCAATCCTTCGAGACCGCCCTCTACAACCTCTACAAGGAGGGGGTGATCTCCCTGGAGGAGGCGCTCAACCACGCCGACTCCAAGGCCAACCTGGAGGCCAAGGTTCACTTTGGATAACGCCGCGCCCATCCCCGCCGCGTCCACCGCCGCGCCCCATGACTCCGGCTACAAGCTGCTCTTCTCGCATCCGGAGATGGTGCGGGATTTGTTGCTGGGATTTGTCCACGAGGGGTGGGTCGGGCGCCTTGATTTTTCCACCCTGGAACGGGTGAGCGGCAGTTATGTCGGCGACGACCTGCGGGAGCGTGAAGACGACATCATCTGGAAAGTCCTCCTGGGCGAGACCTGGTTGTACATCTACATCCTGCTGGAGTTCCAGTCATCGGTGGATCCCTTCATGGCGCTGCGCATGACCGACTACGTCGCCTCGCTCTATCAGGATTTGCGCAAGGGCGGTCAGTTGGCGGAAAAATCGCTTCCCCCCATCCTGCCGTTGGTGTTGTATAATGGAACTCGGCGTTGGAACGCCCCCATCGAACTGAGTGAAATGATCACGCCGGTTCCCGAGCTGGACCGTTATCGGCCCCACATGCGCTACCTGTTGCTGGATGCGCGGGCGATGTCCGAGTCTGAATTGGAACCGTTGCGCAACCTGGCGGGGGCGCTGTTCCGCCTAGAACGAAGCCGCTCCGTGCGGGAGTTTCAGGAGGTGGTCCGCTTTTTGGCGGCATGGCTGGGTTCGCCGGAGCAGGCCAGCCTGCGCCGGGCGTTCACGGTCTGGATGCGGCGAACCCTCTTCCCCAAACGTCTCAACAGACGGGAGTTCCCTGAAATGTCCGACCTTCACGAAGTGAATACGCTGCTGGAAGAAGACGATATCGACTGGACCCGGGAATATCGCGAGACAGGCTGGCGGGAAGGACGCCAGGAAGGGCTCCAGGTTGGACGCCAGGAAGGACGCCAGGAAGGACGCCAGGAAGGACGCCAGGAAGGACGCCAGGAAGGACGCCAGGAAC
>JADGAP010000136.1:4436-9818 GCA_015231965.1 Magnetococcales bacterium
AGGAAGGACGCCAGGAAGGACGCCAGGAAGGACGCCAGGAAGGACGCCAGGAAGGGCTCCGAGAGGGCGAAGCTCGCACCCTGTTGCGTCAAATGCAGCGGCGGCATGGTTCCGTCCCCGAGTGGGTCCAAGCCAAACTGGCGGCCGCCGACCTGGAGACCCTGGAGATCTGGAGTGAGCGCATTCTCGATGCCGACTCCCTGGAGGCGATTTTCCAGTAGTGCGCCATTTTGAAGGAGGGAGGGGGAACCGGATGGCGCGCCTGAAGAGGTGGTGGGTTGGATCATCGCTGCTGGGAGGCATTCTCCTCGCCAGCGCCGCCCAGTCGGCCTCGTTGCTTCCCCTGCGAACCGCCGAGGGGTACGTCACCGAGGCGGAGGTCCACGACCCCGCCGCCCCTCCCCGGGCGACCGTCATTCTGCTGCACGGCAAGGGGGGGAAACCGCAAGGCAAGATTTACGTGGAGTTGGCCTCCAGGCTGGCGGAGGCGGGATGCCGGGTGGTGGTCCCCCGCATGCCCTGGTCCCGCTGGGACGCCCCTTTTGAATCGCTGCGCGGCGTGGTGGACGCCGCCATCGCGACCAGCCCCACCGACGGCAAACCCCTGGCGCTGGTGGGTCACAGCCTGGGTGGAGCGGCGGCGCTCCATTACGGGGCGGGAACGGTCCATCCCGCCGTCACCGCCCTGGCGACCCTGGCACCGGGCCATTTTCCCCACTCGGCGACCAAGCTGCGGCAACACACCGAAGGCAGCGTCCAACGGGCACGGGTCATGGCGGCGGAGGGACGGGGCGAGGAGTCGGCGGAATTCACCGAGGTCAATACCGGCGTCATCCGCCCCATCACCATGACGGCCGCCACCTACCGCTCCTACTACGATCCGGAAATCCATCCCGAGGTCATGAAGGAACTGCCCCGCATCCGCCTCCCCCTGCTCTGGATCGGCGGCGAGCAGGACGACCTCACCCGCTCCATGGATTACGCCGGGGCCTTCGCCCGCCTCCAGGCCGCCGATTCCCCGGCCAAAATCTGGAACCGCTTGCTCATCCTCCCCGAAACCCACACCAGCGTCGTTCCCCAATCCGCCTCGGCCTTGCTGGAGTGGTTCGACGCCCTGCCGGGCGCCCCGTAAGAAGGGCGAGGTTCACCCCGCAGCGGGCTCCTGTTCCAAAATAGCCCCCAGTTTGTCGCGCAGGGCGTCCATACCCGCGCCGGTGAGGGAGGAGCAAGCCATCACCGGCCCCGCCGCCATCCGCTCCCGCTTGGCCACCTGCTGGGTGATCAAGGCCAGGGCCTTGCGCCCTTCGGTGGCGTTGAGTTTGTCCATCTTGGTGGCCACCGGCAGGTAGGGGGCGGCGTGGGACTCCAAAAAGTCCAGCATCTGCTCGTCCAGATCGGTCAAGCCCCGGCGGGGATCCAGCAACACCACGACAACCCGCAGCAAGGGCCGTTCGGACAGATAGGGGGTGATCGCCCGCTGCCAGACCCCGTGCTGGTCCCGCCCCACCTGGGCGAAGCCGTACCCCGGCAGATCCACGAACCACCACCGCTGATTGACGCGAAAAAAATTGATCTCCCGGGTGCAGCCCGGGGTCTGGCTCACCCGGGCCAGCTTTTTGCGCACCAACAGCCGGTTGAGCAACGACGACTTGCCTACGTTGGAACGTCCGACAAAGGCGACCTCGGGAAACGGATCGACGGGAAACTGCTTCGACGAAACCGCTCCCAGAACAAACTCCGAGTGGGTGATGTGCATATTATCAAGGCATTCCGGAAGGCGATGGGGGAGAAAAAGGGGGAGGGAACGTCTATTTTCAGGGATAACTCCCCTCGGGTTGATTTCCATGCCGGAGTGTGGTGAACTTACCCGCCCAATAATTAGGCAATCGCTGGTCCTGCCACAGGTCGGCGGACGAGGCGGAAGGCGAACACTTCGATGGCCCTGATGGAGATTGTCGAACGTCTGGAGGGCGCGGGCAAGCATCCGCCGCCGCCGCCGCTGCTTTTTCTCGCCCCCATGGCCGGCGTGGCCGATCCCCCCTTCCGCGCCATGGCCCGTCGCCACGGGGCCGAGGTCACGGTGTCGGAGATGCTGGCCTCCCAGGCGCTGATCCGGGGCAAGGTGGGGCATGCGGATTGGCCGGAGGGGGAAGCCCCCGAATCCCCCCGCATTTTGCAAATCGCCGGGGGGGATCCGGACGTTCTCGCCCGGGCCGCCCGGGCCGCCGCCGACCAGGGAGCGGAGGGGATCGACATCAACATGGGCTGCCCCGTCCCCAAGATCGTCAAAACCGGGTCGGGGGCGGCCCTGCTCAAGGATCCGAACCATGCCCTGCGCTGCCTGGAAGCGGTGATGCGGGCGGTCCCGCTGCCGGTTTCCATCAAAATTCGCACCGGCTGGGAGAGCCATCGCCCCACCGGCCTGGAGATCGCCCGGGGGGCCTCCGCCCTGGGCGCGGCCTGGATCGCGGTTCACGGCCGCAGTCGGGCGCAAATGTACGAGGGACGGGCCGACTGGTCCTTCATCCGCCAAGTGCGGGAGGAGACGACGGTCCCGGTGATCGGCAACGGCGACGTCCAATCGCCCCAAGAGGCGTTGCGCATGGTCCGGGAGACCGGATGCGCCGGGGTGATGATCGGACGGGGGGCGTTGGGCCGCCCCTGGCTGTTCGCCCAGTGCGCCGCCTTTCTCCGCCTCGGCCAGACACCGCCGCCGCCGCCTCTGGCAGAGCAATATCGGATCGTCGCCCAGTTTTATGAAACCCTGCTGGTCCACTACGGAGAGGAAGCAGGCAACCGGATGGGGCGCAAGCATTTGGCCTGGTTCACCCGGGGGCTGCCCCACGGGGCGCGATTGCGCCAGGCGGTGAACCACGCCCCCACCCCCGCCGCCACCCGGGAGCTGCTGCGCCGGTTCTACGGCGAGCTGTTGGATCATCCTCCCGAGGAAAAGGAACCGGACCAGGGTTGCGACGACGCGCCGCCCGCGGCGTGAGACCGCGCCCCACCCCCTTGACGATTTGCCCGAGGAACGACCGGGAGTCCCCGGTGGAGCCCCTTCATGCCGCATCCTTCGTCCTATAACGCCGCCAACCTGCTGGAGCAAACCACGGTGGGGATCATCGCCGTGGACCTCCGGGGCGTGGTGCGGACCGTCAACACCGCCGCCGAACGGCTGCTGGGCAAACCCCGCCGCCTGTTGCTCGACGCCCCCCTGGCGCAACGCCTGCCCGGCCATCCAGTGGCCCTGGACCTCATCGAACGGGCCAAGCGGATGGGGGCCCCCTGCCGGGTGCGCAACGCCCGTCTCTCCCCCTCGCCGGAGATCTCCGTCGCCGTCTCCCTCACCGCCGCCCCGCTGCTGGATGGCGAGGGGCGGCTGGCCGGGGCGATGCTGCATATGGAAGAGGTGGGAGCCGCCGAACGGCTGGAAGAGGGGGCCAGACTGCTGGAGACCCTGGATTCCGTGGGAGCCTTGGCCCTGGCCGTGGCCCACGAGGTGAAAAATCCCCTGGCGGGCATCCGGGGGGCGGCCCAACTGTTGGAGATGGAGGGGATCTCCCCCGGCGGTCTGGAATGCACCCAACTCATCCGCGCCGAGGTGGACCGCATTAGCCGCCTGTTAGACAGTCTGCTGGGGCTGGCCGACCCCCATCCCCTGGATCAACAGTCGGTCAATATCCACGAGGTGCTGGACCACGTGTTGCAATTGACCCGGGGCGTCTCTCCCAACCCGACCCGGGATTACGATCCCTCCCTGCCCCCGGTGCGGGGCGACGGCGACCGGCTGGTGCAACTGTTTCTCAATCTGGTCAAAAACGCCCAGGAGGCCGCCGGTCCCGAGGGCGAGGTGAGCCTTCACACGCGCATTTCCAATCAGGTGCGCATGGAAAACGGTCGGCGCAGCCTGCACGTCATGGTGGAGGTGCGGGACAACGGTCCGGGGGTTCCCGAGGAGTTGCGCCAGCGCATTTTCATCCCCTTCGTCAGCACCAAAAGCGGGGGGGTCGGCCTTGGTTTGGCCATATCACAAAAAATCGTCAATGATCACAATGGTCTGCTGGAGGTTGAAAGCCGCCCCGGGCTGACCCAATTTCGCGTGTTTCTGCCCATGTCGAGTCTCCGCCCATGACCCTCCTGGATTCCGCCGCGGGATACCCCCCGGTCCGCGACCTCTTTCGCGGGGACAAAACCATTCTGGTGGCTGACGATGATCGCTCGGTCCGCTTCGTGCTGGAACACGCCCTCACCCGGGCCGGGTACAAGGTTCGATGCTTCGCCGACGGGCGGGAGCTGCTGGCCGCCGCCGAACAGGGCGACCTGGTTCTCACCGACATCGTCATGCCCTCGGGATCGGGGCTGGATCTGCTCAAGGCGATCAAGACCCGCCATCCCCATCTTCCGGTCATCGTCATCACCGCCCAAAGCACGCTGCTCAACGCCGTCCACGCCTTCGAGCGGGGGGCCTTTGAATATCTCTCCAAACCCTTTGACATCGGCAAGGTGGTGGAGCTGGTGGAGCGGGCCTTGGAGCAGAGCCGCGCCCCCATCCCCCAACGCACCCTCGACGTGGACCGCTTCGGCGGGGTCATCGGCTCCTCCCGGGCGATGCAGGAGCTGTTTCGCACCATCGGCAGGCTCTCCAGCTCGGAGATGACGGTGTTGATCCACGGCGAATCGGGCAGCGGCAAGGAGCGGGTGGCCCGGGCGATTCACGCCTACAGCCCCCGACGCAGCGGCCCTTTCATCGCCATCAACATGGCGGCCATTCCCCGCAATCTCATCGAAAGCGAGCTGTTCGGCCACGAAAAGGGGGCCTTCACTGGGGCGGTGGCCCGGCGCGAGGGCCATTTCAGCCGGGCCGAGGGGGGAGCGCTGTTTCTCGACGAAATCGGCGACATGCCCATGGAGGCCCAAACCCGCCTGCTGCGGGTGCTGCAAGACGGCTCCTTCACCCGGGTGGGAGGGGCGGAAACCTTGGGAGCCAATGTGCGGATCATCGCCGCCACCCATCAGGATCTCTCCGCAGGCATCCGCGCCGGAACTTTTCGCGAGGATCTGTTCTACCGGCTCAACGTCATTCCCATCCACGTCCCGCCGTTGCGCCAGCGGCGGGAGGACATCCCGCTGCTCTCGGACTACTTTCTTACCCGGGCCGCAGCCGAACTCAAATGCCCGGCCAAGCGGCTCTCCCCCGAATGTCTGGAGCAAATGATGCGTTACCCCTGGCCGGGCAACGTGCGGGAGTTGGAAAACCTGATGCAGCGGTTGCTGGTGCTGGTGCCCGACGAAGTGGTGCTGCCCTCCCATCTCGCCTTGCCCAACGCCGCCCCCTTTTCGACACCGACCGTTTCACCCGGGATCTGGAGTCCCTCTACCAAC
>JADGAP010000137.1 GCA_015231965.1 Magnetococcales bacterium
GGGGCCGGGGGGCGGGGCCCGGGGGGGGGGGCGGGGGGGCGGTGATCCGCCTGACCAAGGTCATTCCCGCCGCCGCCGGACTGGGGGGGGGCTCCTCCGACGCCGCTGCGGTGTTGATGGCCCTGCATCGTTTGTGGAATCTCTCCCTGCCGTGGGAGGAGGTGCTGGCCTTGGGGCTGACCCTGGGGGCCGACGTCCCCATCTTTCTCGGCGGATCGGCGGCCTTGGCGGAGGGGGTGGGGGAGCGTCTGACCCCCTGGCCCGATTTGCCGGAGGTTCCGCTGGTCCTGGTCAATCCGGGGGTTCCCCTGGCCACCGCCCAGGTGTTCAAGGCGCTGGCCGGGCCGTGGCCGGATCCCGCCCGTCCGTTGCCCCTTCCCCAAGCCCGGGCGACCCCCTCGGACGACGTGGCGGCCCTGGCGGCGCTGCTGGAAAATGATCTGGAACCGGTCTCCCGTCGGCTGCAACCGGCCATCGGGGCGGCGGCGGAGGCGTTGCGTCAGGCGGGGGCGCGGGGGGTGTTGATGTCGGGCAGCGGCCCCACGGTCTTCGGCCTTTTCGTCTCGGACGACGAGGCCCACCAGGCGGCGCGGACCCTCGGCGCGGTCCATCCCCACTGGCTGGCCATCGCCGGACGCACCGCCAATCGCCACCCCTTCGAGGCGGAGTGGGCGGCGTGGCGTCAGTCCAGGACTTTTTTCCCGTGAATCAACCCCGAACCGTCCCCTCTCCCGCCAGGAGAGGGTTGCCGTGAAAAACATCGTCCAGGCGTCCCCTCTCCCGCCGGGAGAGGGACAGGGCGAGGGGAGCCGGGGTCATTTGGAAGCCCGTCCCTTGGTTACACGCTTCGGAGCTGAGTTGACCGGCAGGATCGTTGGACGCGCGCAAGCATCCGGACTTCACCCGCCGTCATTCCCGCGAAGGCGGGAATCCA
Organism: Magnetococcales bacterium; assembly: GCA_015231965.1. Lineage (GTDB taxonomy): Bacteria > Pseudomonadota > Magnetococcia > Magnetococcales > JADGAP01 > JADGAP01. Next base: position 935 of record JADGAP010000137.1, read on the forward strand.
GCGACTTTCTCAGAGGTGGTGACACGTGGCACACTCTACGCTATGTGCCGTGTGGTTCTCCTCAGCCACCCAATAGCAACTTCTTGGCGGCTTCTGTCATCACACTAGTTAAAATATCCTTCACGCCCGACGCGATCAGGGGGCCAACCTTCGCCAGCACCTTTTTGATGCGAAGCGAAGAAATGGGATTATTTGGGCTGTCCTTTGTAAGGTCGGTTACGTCGGACCTGAATTGCTGGATCTCATCAGGAGTCAGTTGAACGTCGCTATATTCCACTAATGCTACAGCGTTTGTAATTTTGCGCGAGGTCCAAGGGAAAGGGGTTCCGCATTGGTGGCAATAAGCCGGTGGATGGTAATCGCAAATTACAGTCACGAAATCGCTGTCGTAATAACCCCGGATTGGTTTACGACAGCTAGGGCATTGCATCATGGTGTTTTCGCCGCATTTAGAACAGAACTTTTCCCTCAGATCTGGATAAAGATCGGCTGAACTGGTCGAGACGTGTCCATTCTGGCAAACTTCCGCAATTCGATAGGTTCCCATAACGCGCCTTTTCTTTGGCAGGTGACTTTGGAGTCTGCATGAAAGCCGCTGGATTCCCGCTTCCGCGGGAATGACGGCTGACGATATTCGGATGTTACGACTCTGCCTATTATTAATAATATAATACATGAATGCGGAGAATCCCCCCGCGTCATGACGTAGAGGACAAAAAAAAGACGGGCAGGGGAAGACCACGCTTCCGCGGTTTGCAAGAAAGGCAAACCTCCCGACCGTCGAGGGGAGAATATCTTCTTGAAGATTTTAAGTCAATATTTTTTGATGGAATGAGCCAATCGAGATATTCCATCCACCAATGGACCTAGCATGACGCATCCGCCTTGTTTTGGAAAATTTTGGAGAAAACAAAATCGAAGGGGACGGACGGGCTCCCACGGATCGTCCATCCATCGCGATCCGCCCGCCCGTATCCTTCCGATCTCCTCCCCATGGAGCGGCGCGTTCCGCCATTTTGACGGCAGGGGGTGAACGAGGGGGCTTCCCATCGGGGCGAACCCTTGCTAGACTGCCGGGCTCTGATGGGCCGTCGCCAAGCGGTAAGGCACTGGACTTTGACTCCAGCACTCCCAGGTTCGAATCCTGGCGGCCCAGCCATCCTTGTTTCGTCAGCCCCCCTGTCCCTCGGACGGCGGGGGCGTCGCCGTTCTGGGGAAAATCGGAAATGTCCCGTTACACCCCTTCCGTGGTTCGGGTGGGCATGGGCGCCCACTCGATGAAGCTCTTTTCCGGCACCGCCAATCCCGAACTGGCGCAACGCATCGCCGAGTACCTCTACCAGCCCCTGGGGCAGGTGACGGTGAAGCGTTTTTCCGACGGGGAAATTTTTGTTCAGGTCGACGAAAATGTGCGGGGGCGGGATATCTTCGTCATTCAGCCCTCGTCGCCGCCCGCCAACGATCATCTGATGGAGATGCTGATCATGGTGGACGCCCTGCGCCGGGCCTCGGCGGGGCGGATCACGGTGGTCATCCCCTATTTCGGCTATGCCCGGCAGGATCGCAAGGAGGCGGGGCGCACCCCCATCTCGGCCAAGCTGGTGGCGGATCTGCTGGACGCCGCCGGGGTCCACCGGGTGCTGACCATGGATCTCCACTCGGGTCAGATGCAGGGCTTTTTCAACATGCCGGTGGACAACATCTACGCCTCGCCGGTGCTGTTGCAGGCGATTCGCGAAAAGGGCGTGGCCAACATGGTGGTGGTCTCGCCGGACGTGGGCGGGGTGGTGCGGGCCCGCTCCTACGCCAAGCGGCTCAATCTGGATCTGGCGATCATCGACAAGCGGCGCCCCGGCCACAACCAGTCCGAGATCATGAACATCATCGGCGAGGTGGAGGGCAAGGATTGTCTGATCATGGATGACATGGTGGACACCGCCGGCACCCTGGCCAACGCCGCCGCCGCGCTGATGGATCAAGGGGCGCGGTCGGTCATCGCCGCCTGCACCCACGGGGTGCTTTCCGGTCCGGCGGTGGACCGCATCGAAAATTCCCAGCTTTCGGAAATTCTCATCACCGATACCATTCGCCTGTCGGAACGGGCGGCCCGCTGCTCCAAAATTCGGGTGCATAGCGTCGCCAGCCTGCTGGGGGAGTCGATCCGCCGCATCTCCGACGAAGGCTCGGTGAGTTCCCTGTTCTCCTGACCGGTTGCATCCGGTTGGAATGGCGTTGCGGTTTTTCTGGTCCCCGAACCGCCTCTCGACACCCCTGGAGGTCGGAGGTTAGGGCGGGGTGTTTTCACTTTGAGAGTCGGATCGATGAAGGAGAATCCCATGGCGAGCATTCAAGCGCGTCCGCGCACCGGGACCGGCAAGGGGGTGGCCCGGGCGCTGCGGAAGGAAGGCCGGATTCCGGCGGTGTTGTACGGAGCGGGCAAGGAGAACGAAAATCTCACCCTGCCCCTCAAGGAGTTCACCCTGCTGATGGCCGCCCAGGGGGCGGGGCTCAAGACCGACCGGCAGGAGATGGAGATCGAGGGCCAGGGGGTGGTTTTGGTGCTGCTGCGGGACGTGCAGTTTCATCCCGTCACGGGCAAGGCGCTCCACGCCGACTTTCTCCGCTTCGACGCCGACCGCCGGGTGGAAATTTCCGTCCCGGTGGTGGTGCGGAACGAGGACAAGGCCCCCGGTCTCAAGCGCGGCGGCATCCTGTCCATGGTGCGCCACCAGTTGGTGGTCCACTGCAAGGCGGGCGTCATCCCCCACCACATTGAAATTTCCGTGGAAGGGATGGACATCGGCGATTCGGTCCACGTCAAGGAGCTGAAGCTCCCCGCCGGAGTGGAAGTGGCCGGAGATCAAAACGCCACCATCATCGCGCTGGTGGGGGTGCAGGCCGAGGAGGTGGGCGAGGGGGGCGAGACGGGCTGATCGTCCGTTTCGGCCCGGCATGGGCTTTTGGTCGTGAACCCCGAAGCGGGGATGCCGGATCATGTGGCTGCTGGTGGGATTGGGCAATCCGGGTCGCGCGTATGAATCGACCCGCCACAATCTGGGCTGGGACGCCCTGGGGGAGATTGGCCGCGCTTTCGGCCTCTCCTCCGGGGTCTCCCGGTTTCGCGGACGTTTTGGCGAGGGGCGCATCGGCCCGCACCGGGTGCAATGGCTCATGCCCGAAACCTTCATGAATCTCTCCGGCCATTCGGTGGCCGAGGCGATGCGCTTTTACAAGGTGGACCCCTCCCGCGTGGTGGTCTACCACGACGATCTGGACCTGCCGGTGGGCAAGGTGCGGATGAAGTCCAGCGGCGGCCACGGCGGCCATAACGGGCTGCGCTCCATTCAACAGCAGTTGGGAACGGCGGACTTCCTCCGGGTGCGGTTGGGCATCGGGCGTCCCGTCGGCCCGATTCCGGTGGAGGATCACGTTCTCACCCGGTTCTCCCCGGAGGAGCGGCGGGTGGTGGAGGCGATGTTGAGCCAACTGCCCCCCACCACTCCCCTGCTGCTGGAAGGCGACCTGGCCGGGGCGATGAACAAGCTCGCCAACCCCTCCGGCGTGCGTCGCAACCCCTTGCCGGAAGGGGAAAAATCTCCCGTCTCCCCCCCCCGGGTCGCCCCCCTTCCTTCCTGATTCCTCCCCGCTCTCGCCGTGGCTCCGCCCTCCCGCCGTGGCTCCGCGCTTTTGACACTTTGTTAATCAATGCCGCAAGACAGCCGCCTGGAAATCATTTATACTCCGTCCAATTCATGAGGGGAGGTTCGCAACCTCTCCATGAAGATCGCCTGATCGTGCTGTGCGGCGGGCGGTTTGTTCCCCGTGGACCACACCATCGTTTTGGAGAAAGGAATCCCATTTCATGGCGTCGATCACCTTGAAAGGCAATGCCATCCACACCAGCGGTCAACTGCCCGCCGTGGGGAGCGCGGCCCCCGATTTCACCCTCACCGGGACGGATCTTGGGGACGTCACCCTGAAGCAGTTCGCGGGCCAGCGGGTGGTGTTGAACATCTTCCCCAGTCTGGACACGCCGGTGTGCGCTTCGTCGGTGCGGCGCTTCAACGCCGACGCCCAAGGGGCGGCAAACACCGTGGTGCTGTGCATCTCTCGGGATCTTCCCTTCGCCCACAAGCGGTTTTGCGTCGCCGAGGGTTTGGAGCGGGTGGTTTCCGCCTCGGAGCTGCGCCAGTTGACCTTTGGCGAGGCCTACGGCGTGCGCATCGTCGATGGCCCCCTGGCCGGATTGCTGGCCCGGGCGGTGGTGGTGGTCGACGAGAGCGGCGTGGTGATCCATGCCGAGCAGGTTCCAGAGATCGTGCAGGAGCCCGATTACGCTGCCGCCCTGGCGGTCTTGAAGTAATCGTCGGGAAAATCCGAGGCGGAATGGGGCGGCGCGGGGCGACTCGCGCCGCTTTTTCGTGTAGAGTTTCGCAGGGAGTTCGGGCGGGACGGAAGCCCATGGTTCTTTTATCCCGGATTGTCCATTAGAGATGAAAAGTGCTTTTATAAGCAGAAAAAGGTGAAGGGGGGGATTGGGGGGACAGTTCCCTGTCCCCCCAAGGTCTTGACTTTGACTTTGTTTTTAGGCGCGCTTTCAAGTGAAGCCAAGGCGCTTTTTGCCTTGGCGTAGCGCGCCGATTCGTCGCCGCAGGCGACCCTATTTTCATGGAACTATACCCATTTAATTGCGGCTACGCCGTGTGTCGGCCGCTTACGATCCGTCTAATGGACAATCCGGGTTTATGTTCCAGGGTGGCGTGGATCGCCCGCCCGTTTGAGGGGAAAAAGGGGAGATTGGTGTGGACGCCGAGATGAAACCGGGTTCGGAACGCTCTTTTGGCTTGGTGTTCACGGCCTTTTTCGCCCTGGTGGGGGGGTGGCCGCTGCTGCATGGCGGGGTGCCCCGGCTGTGGGCGGGAGTGGCGGCGGGGGTGTTCCTCGTCCTGGCGCTGGCGTGGCCCCGGGGGTTGGCACCCCTCAACCGGCTTTGGTTTCATTTCGGCCTGCTGCTGCATCGGGTGATGACGCCGCTGGTGATGGGGATCCTCTTTTTTGCCGTCTTCACCCCCATGGGTGTGGTGATGCGGCTGCTGGGCAAGGATCCCTTGCGTCTGCGCCTCGATCCCAAGGCAAGCAGCTACTGGATCCCCCGGGATCCCCCCGGACCCGCCCCGGAGAGCATGAAGCATCAATTTTGAGCGGGCATTTCCGCCTTTTCCGAGCCGGAGGGGGCGGCGCGGCGAAGCGGGGGCGAAGGGCGGAAGGTCATGGCCATTTTCAGCAGAGCGATGCGGCTCAACGCCGCCCTGACCCTGGTTTCCGTCGCCGCGACCCTGATTTTGGCGGATGGCGCGGCGTATTACGCGGTCAGTCGGATGGACCCCCGGGAGGCCTTTCTGCAATCGGTGGAGCGGAAGGGCGGAACGGTGGACCGGCGGAGCCGCTGGCAGTGGATCGCCGACCGGGAACGGGAGGGGGGCGTCGCCTATCCCGCCCTGTCCCACATGGTGTTGCGGGAGGAGCCGGATGTTTCCGCCAACCTCACCCCCTTGAGCGGGATCAGCCACGCCTTGACGGCGCTGTGCAACGAGCGGGGAGATTGGGTCTCCTACACCAGCGATGAACACGGCTTTCCCAATCCGCCGGGGCTTTGGCCGCAAATTGAGGCGGCGGGTCGTCGCGAGGAGGGGGGAAACGCCGCCGCCCGGCGGGAGCCCACCCTGATGATTGTGGGGGACTCCTTCAGCGTCAGTTCCTGCGTCCCTCGGGAGGAGGCGCTGGATCATCGGGTGCGACGGGATTTCCCCCTGACGGTGACGGCGGGTTCCGGCGGCGGCGATCTGCAGTACGATCTGGCGGTGCTGCGGGAGTTCGGACGGCCCGCCCGCCCGGATTACGTGGCCTTGCTCTTTTTTTCCAACGACCTTCCCGAGGGGCTCTTTCAATATGATCCCCGCCTCTCCCGCTGGTTGGAGGAGGGATACGCCGAGGGGTTGCATCATCGTCAAGGGGAGGTGGACGAGGTTTTGAAGTCGGCGTGGACCCAACTTCGCCAGCGGGGGGAGTCGCCCCGGGTTGCGTTGAAAGGGAACGTTCTCTCCGATATAGTGGCCCTGCGTCATCTGCGTTCGATGTTGAATCTCTCCTTCCGCGCCGAATCGGTCCACGTGCGGTTCGACGTGGTGGAGCGGCTTTTTTCCGCCATGAAGCGGGAGGTGGAAGGGTGGGGCGGGCGGATGGTGGTCTTCTACCTGCCGGATTACGCCGAATTGTTGCAAGATCGCCGTCGCGACGTGCGCCAGCAGTTGGCGACGCGGCTCGGGGGCGGGGCGTTGGCCCTGCCGTTCCACGATCTCCACCCCCGTCTCGCGGCGTTGCGGGAAGAGGCGTTCTACTATCGGGGATCCCACTATTCCGCCGCCGGATACGGCGTGGTGGGGGAGGCGATTCGCGAAACCATCGCCGCGATGGAAGCGGCACCTCGTTGAACATCCGGCGTGTTTCGCCGCAACGGACCCATCCTTCCCAGGCCGACGCCTTGGTGCCCCCGCCTGGATCGTCAGGAGTTCCCTCATGTCCTTTCTCGCCGAATTGTGGGCCTTTTTGAAGGTGCGCAAAAAGTTTTGGTTGCTGCCCATCTTCATCGTCATGGCGCTCTTGGGGGGATTGATCGTCTTCACCCAGGGGTCGGCGGTGGCACCGTTCATCTACACGTTGTTTTGACGAAAGGGCGTCATGCGCGTTTTGGGGCTTTCCGCCTATTATCACGACAGCGCCGCCGCCCTGGTGGTGAATGGTCGCGTCGTCGCCGCCGCTCAGGAAGAGCGCTTCACCCGCAAAAAGCACGATCCTGGTTTTCCCCAACACGCCCTGCGCTACTGTCTGGAGCAGTCGGAGATTCGCCTATCCGATTTGGATCGGGTGGTTTTTTACGACAAGCCCTTCCTCAAGTTCGAGCGGTTGCTGGAGACCTACCTGGCCTTCGCGCCGCGGGGCTTTGCCTCGTTTCGCATGGCGATGATGGTGTGGATCAAGGAGAAGCTGTTTCAGCGCAAGCTCTTGACCGACCAACTGTTGGCGATTGATCCGGGATTTGACGGGGAGCGTCAGTTGCTCTTCACCGAACACCATTTGAGCCACGCCGCCAGCGCCTTTTTTCCCTCGCCGTTTCACGAGGCGGCGGTGTTGACCATGGATGGGGTGGGGGAGTGGGCCACCACCTCCATGGGCCTTGGGCGGGGTCGGGAGTTGGCCATTCACAAGGAGATCCATTTTCCCCATTCGTTGGGGCTGCTCTATTCGGCCTTCACCTATTACACCGGGTTCAAGGTCAACTCCGGGGAGTACAAGGTGATGGGCTTGGCCCCCTACGGCGAGCCCAGGTATGCCGGGTTGATTCTGGACAAGCTGATGGACCTCAAGTCCGATGGCAGTTTTCGGCTCAATCTGGACTATTTTGACTATTGCACCGGCCTGACCATGACCAATGATCGGTTCGCCCAGTTGTTCGGCGGACCGCCCCGCAGGCCGGAGGAGCCCCTGACCCAGCATCACATGGATTTGGCGGCGAGCATTCAGGCGGTGACGGAGGAGGTGGTGTTGCGTCTCGCCCGTTCCATCGCCGCCGAGACCGGATTGCCCAATTTGTGTCTGGCGGGCGGGGTGGCGTTGAACTGCGTGGCCAATGGCAAGGTGTTGCGGGCGGGGGCTTTTCAGCGGTTGTGGATTCAGCCCGCCGCCGGGGATGCGGGGGGGGCGTTGGGGGCGGCGTTGGCGGCTTATTATGGTCTGTCGGAGCGGCCCCGGGAGCCGGTCGAGGGACTGGACGCCATGTCCGGGGCCTATCTCGGGCCGGAGTTCGCTCAGTCCGACATCGAGCGTCGTTTGACGGCGGAGGGGGCGCGGTTCGAGGTTCTTTCCGACGAGGCGTTGTTGGAATCCAGCGCCGGGGCGTTGGCCGAGGGCAAGGCGTTGGGGTGGTTTCAGGGGCGGATGGAGTTTGGTCCTCGGGCCTTGGGGGGGCGGTCGATTTTGGGGGATCCGCGCAATCCGGCGATGCAGTCCCTGCTCAATCTCAAGGTCAAGTATCGTGAATCCTTCCGTCCGTTCGCGCCGTCGGTGTTGCGGGAGCGGGTGGGGGAGTGGTTCGAGTTGGACGATGATTCTCCTTACATGTTGTTGGTCGATGGGGTTCGTTCCGACAAGCGGCGGGCCATGACGGCGGACGAAGAGAAGCTGTTCGGCATTGCCAAGCTCAACGTTCCCCGGTCGGAGATCCCCGCCGTCACCCATGTGGATTATTCCGCCCGCATTCAGACGGTTCATGCCGAGACCAATCCAAGGTATCACGCCTTGATTGCGCGGTTTGATCAACTCACGGGGTGTCCGTTGGTGGTCAACACCAGTTTCAATGTGCGGGGGGAGCCCATTGTCGGGTCGCCGGAGGATGCGTTCCGTTGTTTCATGGGCACGGAGATCGAGACGTTGGCGGTGGGCAATTGTTTTCTTCGCAAGGAGGCGCAGGATCCAACGCTCAAGCGCGACTACAAAAACAATTTCGAGTTGGACTGATGAGCGTTCCGACCGAGTGTTTTGACAAGTAAAAAAAGGTGAAGGGGATGCGAGGGGTAGGGGTAGGGGGCGCGACAGTTCTCTGTCCCCCAAGGTTTTGCTTTTGCCGTTGCTTTTGCCGTTGCTTTTGCTTTTCAGGCGCGCTTTCAAAGTAAGCCCATTGCGTTTTGGGAGTGTTAACCAAAGAGCGATACCACATCCTCAATGTCTCCGTTCACATG
>JADGAP010000138.1 GCA_015231965.1 Magnetococcales bacterium
CCCCGACGAATCCGCCCCCCCGTGGAAGGGCCGCACCGGGCTGGACCGCCTGTGGCGCGCCTTTTTCTACTCCCTTGCCGGACTGCGGGACGCCTATCGCGAGGAGGCCGCCTTTCGTCAGGAGCTGTGGCTGGCCCTGGTCCTGCTCCCCTTCGCCCTGTGGAACGATCACCCCCCCCTGGCCAAGGCGATGCTGGCCGGGTCGGTGCTGCTGGTGTTGATCGTCGAGCTGCTCAACTCGGGATTGGAGGCGGTGGTGGATCGCATCTCCAACGAACGCCATCCCCTGTCGCGCAAGGCCAAGGATGTGGGCAGCGCCGCCGTGTTGCTCGCCCTGGGGCTCTGCGCCCTGGTCTGGGGATTGATCTGGTGGGGATGATGGTTTCGTCGCCGCCCCCTCCCCGAGCGAAGCCTCCGAAGGGGAGGCGATGAACGGTGCCCCTCTCCGTTATGGCGGCTGGCTCGGCGTGGCCGAACGCGCCGGACGCACCGTGGTGCGCGGCGTCGAGGAGACCGGCTTCGCCGGGATGTTGCTGCTGGAATCGATCTATTGGATGGTGATGGGGCGTCGGCATGGGCAGCGGGTGCGTTTTTCCGCCGTGGTGGCCCAGATGATGGAGGTGGGGGTGCGGGCGGTCCCCATCGTGCTGATTCTCTCCGCCACCATCGGGGTGATGTTGGCGATTCAGGGCATCTACACCCTGCGCATGTTCGGCGCGGAGGAGCGGGTGGTCATCGGCATCGCCTTCACCGTGGTGCGGGAGTTCGCCCCCATGATCACCGGCATCGTGGTGGCGGGACGCTCCGGTTCCGCCCTGGCCGCCCGCATCGCTTCCATGACCGCCAACCAGGAGGTGGACGCCCTGCAGGTGATGGCCATCAATCCGGTGCGTTATCTCGTCACCCCGGTGCTGGCGGCGATGATGATCATGCTCCCCTGCCTCACCTTTTTCGCTGACGCCGCCGGCATGTTGGCCGCCGCCCTTTACGTCCAATTCGATCTGGGCCTCTCCCTGGGGGCCTTCGCCGATCAAACCCTGCTCATTCTCCGGGTCGGGGATCTGCTCCACGGCCTGGGCAAGAGCATCCTTTTCGCCATCCTCATCACCCTGGTGGGCGTGGCCAACGGGGCCTCCATCCAGGGCGGCGCCGAGGGGGTGGGGAGAGTCACCACGCGGGCGGTGGTCCACGCCATCGCCGCCATCGTCATCACCGACATGGTCTTCGCCTTCCTCGTCACCTCCCGCTGAGCCCAACCCGGCGCGCCCCTCTTCCGGCGCGACGGTCCGCCTCGGCTCGACCGCCCCGTCCTCCCCCCGGCGGGTTGCGCCAGAGGGGTGGACGGGGTTGCGGGGTCAGCCTTGAAAGACCGACCGACCTTCGACGAAGGTCCAGTGGACCTTGCCTCGGGTGGGGCGACCGTGGAAGGGGGTGTTACGGGCCGTACCGTGGAGTTTGCGGGCGTCGATGGTCCAGGGTTGGTTGGGATCGAAGATCACCACGTCCGCCGCCTCGCCGACTTTCAGGGTGCCCCGGGGGATGTTCAGCAGCCGGGCGGGGTTGCAGGTCATCTTGGCCAGGCAGTCGGAGAGGGTCAGCACCCCGTCGTGGACCAACTCCAGGGCGATGGGGAGCAGGGTCTCCAGCCCCACCACGCCGTTGGCGGCATGACAAAACTCCACCCGCTTGCTGTCCAGGTCGTGGGGGGCGTGGTCGGTGGCGATGGCCTCGATGATCCCTCGGGCCAGCGCCTCCCGCATCGCCAGCCGATCCCGCTCGCTGCGCAGGGGCGGGGCCATCTTGGCGTTGGTGACGTATCCTGTCACCGCTTCATCGTTGAGGGCGAAATGGTGCGGGGCCACCTCGCAGGAGACGGGCAGCCCCTTGGCCCGGGCCGCCGCCACCGCTTCCACCGCTCCGGTGGTGGAGATGTGGGCCACGTGATAGCGCGCCCCGGTGAGGGCCGCCAGCCGGATATCCCGATCCACCAAAATTTCCTCCGAAACGTTGGGGATCCCCGGCAGTCCCAGCCGGGTGGAGACCGGACCTTCGTTCATGCAGCCGCAGGCGAGGTTGGCGTCTTCGGCGTGTTGGATGATCAGGGCGTTGAAGGAGCGGGCGTAATCCAGGGCTCGGCGCATCACGGCGCTGTCCATGACCGCCCGTCCGTCGTCGGAGAAGGCGACGCAGCCGGCCCGGAGCAGCAGCCCCATCTCGGTGAGTTCCTTCCCTTCCAGCCCCTTGGTGATGGCCCCGATGGGCCACACCCGGGCCAGCCCCGCCTTGCGCGCCTTGTCCAGCACGAACCCCACCACGCTGGGGTCGTCGGTGACGGGCTTGGTGTTGGCCATGGGGCAGACCGAGGTCACGCCTCCGGCCACCGCCGCCGCCACCCCGCCGGAGATGGTCTCTTTGTACTCGTACCCCGGCTCCCGCAGGTGGACGTGCATGTCGATGAGTCCGGGGGCGGCGACCAGCCCGTCGGCGTCGATCACCCGGGCGTTGCTCGGGGCGTCGGGGCGTCCGATGGCGGCGATCTTCCCCTCGACGAGGAGAAGGTCGGCGGTTTGGTCAAAGCCGCTGGCCGGATCGATCACCCGGGCGGCGCGAATCAACAAAGGCAGGGTTTGGGTCATGGCGTTTCCAGGGGAGGTTTCAGCAGGTCTGGGTAAGCTGATCACACTTCACTCTTGAGATAGGTTGATTCAAGCTTTTTAATAATCTATCAAGCTGGTTTTTCGAAGGTATATTCTGCAAATTGGGCGGGCTGTTTCGCGGAATCACCCTGCAATGAATTTTGCCATCCGTCGGAAGCCCGTGTTGCGAAATCATGGTTTTGAGAGTCGATTCAATCTGCTTGAAGGCGTCGGAAACACCGCCTTTCCCTCCCTTGAACTCGACAAAATAGGCTTCGTATGGAGACGCATCGCATCGCTCGCAAATTAGGAAAAGATAATCACATACCTTCGGCCCATCCGGGGATTTTTCAATAACGCAATCATCCGTTCTGATCTTGCAAACACATTTTCTCGATCTATTTTCCAGCCTGAACTCCCTTCCCTCCTCTTGCGCCGTAACGACGGGGTTTGCGTTGCACGTCACGCATGAAGGATGCTTTTTCGACAGGGACAGGTCGCATGTCACGACCAGGACTCCATCAGCGCTTCGTAATCCCGGTTGATGCGAACCGAGGCCGAATCAATCTCCTCCGCGTGGATCATCCCCAACTCCCGGTCCATGATGTCCCGCACTTCGCCGTTCTCGACGAAATAGGCCCCCACCCGCTCCGGATCAATCCACCGGTTGCGCTTGAACCCTCGGATCTTCTCCACCCCCTCCGGGTTCTTTTGTCCGACGACGTGCGCCTGAAGGAAATTATTGAGCGATGTCAAAATATACGGGCTATGCGTCGTGATGAACAGGCGGTTCCGGTTGGTGTTGAGGTACAGCGCGAAGAGTTCCACCAGCGTGTATTGGGCATCGGGGAAAAGATGGGCCTCCGGCTCCTCGATGAAGAGCATGTTGATATTATAATGGCGACAAATAAACTTCGACAGCGCAAACAAAACCCAAAGCACCTCTTTTTGTCCAGATGAGGCGTCTTTAAGGTCAATTGATCCCCCCCCATCGAATAAAATTCGTTTCCCACGTTCTTCACAATCACGGAACTCTCCTTTAAGAATTCCTTTTATTAACGGTCCATGATCTCCTTCCCACAAAATGGATTGGCTGTATTCTTCATCATATTGCATATCCCAAATTCTGTAAACAGAATCCAATTTATGATCATCCTCGAGACCTAAAGGAAACAGCGTTACCGCTGCGGCGCGACTATCTGGAATAAATTGGAATGTCATGACATCTCCAAATATCTCATCAGCAGTTTTCCAGTTTGATACTAGTTGCTTGTCACCCATATTGACCGGAAGAAACTCCTTTTTAGGTTGAATCCTGGCGGATGGGAGGTCTCTTGAATTAAATGAAAAGATAGGCCAGACATACTTGGTTGCAATTGATTCAGATTCTATAATTATTCCCTCAACGTCAGAACGGATGACGATACTATATTCTCCATTGATGTATTTTATCTCAAGGTCGTCGTGCGCGTTGAAATAGCTGTCAGGAAAAATCCCATACAGACTAGTGATAGCCTTTATGAAAAAATCCTGCGGCGTTTGATGGGCAAGTTCAGGTTGGGCAGTAGCAATCTCAAACCGTTTAGACAAAACTTCCTTTAGCTGCTTAAAAAAATACACCAACTTGCTCAGGGTGCTTTTGCCCGACGCCTGGGGGCCGATGAACACCATGCAATCCCGGATGTCCAACTCCACATCCTTCAGAGGGCCGAAATTCTTGACGATCAGCTTTTCCATGGGGTGAAGGGCTTTCCAGAAAGTCGTCCGTCATTCCCGCGAAGGCGGGAATCCAGTGGCTTGGGGGGCGCATGGGTCGAGTTGGGTGAAAATCTGGTTGCCTTCGGCAACGGGGGGCGCGCTGCGCCGAAGCAAAAAGCGCTTCGGCTTCACTTGAAAGCGCGCCTGAAAGGCAAAAGCAACGGCAACAGCGAAAGCGAAAGGCAAAAGCAAAAGCCAAACCTTGGAGGCTCCGCCTCCAAACCTCCGCCGGGGACCGTGACGGTCCCCGGACCCCTGCACACGTCAAAGCCAAAGCATCAGTCAGACCGCCGGAGGCAACTCATCCTTCCTCGGACCACCGCCACAGAGCAGATACAACACCGCCATCCGAACCGCCAACCCATTGGCCACCTGCTCGAAAATCACCGCCCGCTCCGGATTGTCCGCCACATCGGACGCAATCTCCACCCCACGATTCATCGGACCCGGATGCATCACAATGGCATGAGGCGCCGCCATCGCCAAACGCTTCTGATTCAACCCCCAAAACTTGAAATACTCCCGCACGCTGGGAACATACGCCCCCTCCATCCGCTCCAACTGCAACCGCAACATGATCACCACATCCGCCCCAGCCAAACCAGCTCCCATGTCGTTGAACACCTTCACCCCATACACCTCCTCGGCGCGAGAAGGCATCAAGGTGGAGGGGCCGATAAAACGAACGTTGGCCCCCAAGGTGCGCAACCCAATGGCATTGGAGCGAGCCACCCGAGAATGAAGCACATCGCCGCAAATGGCCACCGTCAACCCCTCGCAAGAATCCCGCCCCAAATGCGGCAAATGATCGCGAATGGTCAGGAAGTCGAGAAGGGCCTGCGTGGGATGCTCATGCCGCCCATCCCCGGCGTTGATCACCGCCGCATGAAGATGCTGGGTGAGAAACATCGGCGCGCCGGATTCGGAGTGACGAATCACCACCACATCGGGCGTCATGGCCTGCAAATTGGCCACCGTGTCGAGGAGGGTCTCGCCCTTCTTCGCCGAACTGGCGGCCACCGAAAAGTTGATCACATCCGCCGACATCCGCTTGCCCGCCAACTCGAAGGAAGTGCGGGTGCGGGTGGAGTTTTCATAAAACAGATTGATGACCGTCTTGCCCCGCAACGTCGGGACTTTCTTGATCTCCCGATTGTTGACCGCCCGCATCGAGGCGGCCAAATCCAGGATGGTCTCGATCTCCTGCCGGGAGAGCCCCTCCAGCCCCAGAAGATGCCGGCGTTGCCAGGTAATTTTTCCGTCCGTCGCCATGGTCGCGTGAGCCGTTTCGATCGTTGTCCGGTGGAGGGCCTGTCGGAGGACCGGCCCGCGTCTTGAAAAGGCGTTTCCGCCCGCCAACCTACTTGCGCACCACGCGCAACCCCCCGCCCGGATCGCCGATCAGCTTGATCCGCTCATTGGCGGCGGTCTCCAGCTTGACGCCGCAAATGTCCGCCTGGATGGGCAACTGGCGCTGCCCCCGATCCACCAACACCGCCAAGGCCACTTCCAGGGGGCGACCATAGTCGAACAGGGCGTTGAGCCCGGCCCGAATGGTCCGCCCGGTGTAAAGCACGTCATCCACCAACAGGATGCGCCGCACGTCCAGGTCGAAATCCAGTTCGGTGCCCTCCAAAACCGGATTGGGACCGGCGGAATCCAGGTCGTCGCGATAAAAGGTGATGTCCAGATAGCCCATCACCGGAGTCAGGCCAAAACGGCTTTTCAACCGCTCCGCCAGTCGCTGGGCCACCACCGCCCCGCCCCGTCGCACCCCGACGATGGCCCACTCCCGGGGGTCGCTCTGACTCATGCGCTGGGCGGCGGCCTCGGCCATGGCGTCCAGCCGCGCCTCGATCTCTTGGGCGTGCAGCAGCGTTTCGGAGGTTGGGTTGGGCGACATGCACGTTCCCCTTTCACTGGGGCAGGGGTGGGAATTCAGGGCGGACGGTCAATCCCGCAGCAACTCGTTGATCGAGGTTTTGGCCCGGGTCTGGGCGTCCACCTGCTTGACGATGACGGCGCAATAGAGGTTGGGGCCGGGGGAGCCGTCGGGCAGGGGCTTGCCGGGCATGGTTCCAGAGACCACCACGGAAAAGGGCGGAACGTAGCCCATCAGCACTTCGCCGGTGGCGCGATTGACGATCTTGGTGGAGCGCCCGAGATAGACCCCCATGGAGAGGACCGCCCCCTCGCCCACGATCACCCCCTCGGCCACCTCGGCCCGAGCCCCGATGAAACAGTGGTCCTCCAGAATCACCGGATTGGCCTGCAACGGCTCCAGCACCCCGCCGATGCCCGCCCCGCCGGAAATGTGGACGTTCCGCCCCACCTGGGCGCAGGAGCCCACGGTGGCCCAGGTGTCCACCATCGCCCCGCTGTCGACGTAGGCCCCGATGTTGACGAAGGAGGGCATCAACACCACCCCCGGGGCCAGATAGGCCCCCTTGCGGGCGGTGGCGGGGGGAACGATGCGAAATCCCGCCTTCTTGAAGCTCTTTTCCCCCCAGTTGTGACACTTGGCGGGAATTTTGTCGAAATAGTTGGTCTCGGTCCCCTGCATCACCTCGGCGTCGTGCAGCCGGAAGTGGAGCAGCACCGCCTTTTTCAACCATTGG
Organism: Magnetococcales bacterium; assembly: GCA_015231965.1. Taxonomy (GTDB): domain Bacteria; phylum Pseudomonadota; class Magnetococcia; order Magnetococcales; family JADGAP01; genus JADGAP01. The sequence goes on from JADGAP010000138.1 coordinate 7,013, forward strand.
TTGACCACCCAGCCATGCACCGCCTCGGGATGGTCCGGCTGCTTTTCCGCCACCCGCAACCGGCCGCAGTCCAGCCCCTCGATGGCCTCCATCACCGCGTCGCGAACCTTGCCCTTGGTGGCGGAAGAGAGGTGGGCCCGGTCTTCCCAGGCTTCATCGATGATGCTTTTGAGATCGGCGGTCATGGGGCGGAACTCCAGGGGGCGCGACGGTGAAATGGATCCCTCCACTTTAGGCAAGGGGCGTCACGGAGGCAATCCCCCTTGTCCATTCCCCGACTTTCGCCGCCTAAGCGCCGGTCAGGCGACCTGACCCAGGATGTCTCCCCGCATGCTTTGATGGTTGGCCACCGGCAGCACCCCGTCCTCCTTGTCCACCGGGTTGTACCAATAGCGTTGGGAACCCACCCGACCATAACGTTCCATGGTCAACCAACCGTTGACGAAAATGGGGCATTCGTCGTTGAAGCAGACGTGCAGGGTCTGGCTGCCCCAGCCCAGGCCGTCGGAATAGGTGAAGGGAGAGGTGGAATAGAGGGCCAGGGTCTGGCCGCAATGGGGGCACGCGCGCCCCCGCTCCGCAGTGGATGACATGCTGGAAACTCCTGAAACACTCGGATCATGAAGGCGCGACGCGACGCCGCGCCCATCGACAAGGGGAAACATACCCCCCGCCCCCCACCGGCGCAAGTGGCCGGAACCATCTCAAAACAGGTTAGATTTGTTAAAAATCTTAAAAATGCATCCGCGCCGCGATAAAATGTCCACCTTCGTATAATAGATGGATTACAATCCCCGATCAGAGTTCCCGACCCTTGGATTTTCCTGCGGCTCCCAAACGGGAGCGATGGATGATTGGATGCGCCAAACCGTTACGGATCCCTCCGGCTCCCCCCTCGCCGCCCTCGCCTCCCCTCGTTCGGAGCGTGAGGCTGTGCCGTCGAGCCCTCCCGCCGCCGTCCTCGGGGCGTCGGAAAATCCCCCTCCCGCTGCGCCCGCCGCGACGGATCCCCCTCGGCTCGGCCTGGCGTATCAAGAGTCCCTGGGGGTGATGCAAGCCTGTCGCCGCTTGTTGGGGGCGGGCGCGGTGTTGGTTTCGCCATCGTCGGGGTCGTCATCGGGGTCGTCGTCGGGGTCGTCGTCGGAGTCGATCTATTACGATATCGAGAACGGGGAGCGGCGACTGGACCCCTCCCGCCACGCCCCGGCCATTCTCCGGTTGCTGGAGCAGGCCCAGACCGCGCCGCTGTGGGAAAACCATTTCACCGAGCTGCCCTGGCTCTCCGCGCTTTCCGGGGAGCGGGTGCTGGTGAGCAATATTTTGTTGGCCCCGATGGCCGCGGCGGGTCGGACCCCGGGGCTCATCGGGCTGATCAACAAGGCCGGCGGGTTCACCGAGGCCGATGCCCGCGCCGTCCAACTGTTCGGCGAGTTGACCGCCCTCTCCCTGGATCGGGGCCGCCGCCTGGAGCGGTTCGAGGAGAGCGAGGAGCGGTTCCGCACCCTGGCGGAGTCGGCCCACGACGCCATTATTTTGTGCGACGAGACGGCGGTCATCACCTTTTGGAACCGGGCGTCGGAGCGTCTCTTCGGCCACCCCCGGGAGGAGGCCCTGGGGCGTTCGGTGGAGTTGGTGATTCCCGATAAAACCCGGGAGGCCCATCGTCAGGGGATGCGCCGTTGCCGGGAGAGCGGGCGGTTGGCCCATCACGGTCAAACCGTGGAGGTTCTCGCCCTCACCCGGGAGGGGCGGGAGATTCCGGTGGAGGTGGCCTTGACCTCTTGGGAGATCCGGAAAGAACGCTATTTCGGGGCGATCATCCGGGATTTGACCCCACGCAAGGAGGCGGAAACCGCCCTGTCGGAGGCCAACCGGCTGCTGGAAAAACGGGTGGAGGAGCGGGCCGCCGAGTTGATCCGGGCCAATCGGCAGTTGCACAAGGCCAAGGAGCAGGCGGACTCGGCGAGCAAGGCCAAGACCCGTTTTCTCGCCACCATGAGCCACGAAATCCGCACCCCCCTCAATACCATCATCGGCATGGGGGAGTTGATCGCCGAGACCGAACTGGACGAAGAGCAGCGCCGCCTGCTGGAAATTTCCACCCGCGCCGGTCACGCCCTGCTGGCCATCCTCAACAACGTCCTGGACCTCTCCAAGATCGAGGAGGAGGAGCTGGAGCTGGATGAGTCCCGCTTCGTGGTGCGGTCGTTTGTCTCCGGAACCCTGGATCTGGTGGCGTGGCGGGCTCAGGACAAGGGGTTGGAGCTGATCTCCACCATCGAGCCCGACGTGCCGGAAAAAGCGGTGGGCGACGCCCAGCGGCTGCGTCAGGTACTGCTCAATCTGTTGGACAACGCCCTGAAATTCACCGCCAAGGGAATCATCACCCTCAACGTCTCCAAAGTGACCCACCGGGAGCTGCTCTTCACCCTGTCGGACACTGGGCCGGGGATCCCTTTTCATCTCCACGAGCGGATTTTTCAACCCTTCGTCCAGGGCGACGCCTCCACCACCCGCAAATACGGCGGCACCGGGCTGGGGCTGACCATCTGCCGCAAGCTGGTGCGCCTGATGGGCGGACGCATCTGGTTGGAAAGCGTGGAGGGGGTGGGGTCCACCTTCCATTTTTCCGCCCCGGTGCTGGTGCCGGAAACCTTCCGTCGGCGCACCCCGGAACCCGCGCCGCCCCCCGCC
>JADGAP010000139.1:0-2911 GCA_015231965.1 Magnetococcales bacterium
TGGCGCTCCGTTACAGCATGGCGGCGGTGATGAAGTAGTCGCAGACCAGAATCAGCACCGAGCTCATGACCACGGCCCCGGTGGTGGCCTTGCCCACCCCCTCGGCACCTCGCTGGGCGTGATAGCCCATGAAGGTGCAGACCCAGGTGATGATCAGCCCGAACGTCAAACCTTTGACCAGGGAGGTGACGATGTCCATTGTCTCCACCTTGGTTTCAATGTTGCCGAAATAGGTTCCGCTGCTCATGCCCAGCAGCTCCACCGACACCAGATAGCCGCCCCAGATGCCGATGACGTCGAACACCGCGGTGAGCAGGGGGACGACCAAAATCCCCGCCTGGATGCGGGGAACCACGAGATAACGCATCGGGTTGATGCCCATGGACTTCATGGCGTCCAACTGTTCGCGGATGCGCATGATCCCCAATTCGGTGGTGAGGGCGGAACCGGCGCGGGCGGTGACCATCAAACCGGTCAGCACCGGACCCAATTCGCGGATCATGGTCAGGGCCACCGCCGGGCCGAGCATGGCCTCGGCACCGAAGCGGCTGAGGGTGTAAAATCCTTGCAACGCCAGCACCATTCCGGCGAACGTGGCGGTGAGCATGATGACGAACAACGACCGGTTGCCGATGAAATGCATCTGCTTGAGCAGGTTTCTCGGGCGGAAGGGGGGGGAGAACGCCAGGGACGCGACGGTCAACAGAAAAATGGCCATGCGGCCCATCTCCTGCAGCACGTCGAGGGTGGCGGCCCCCATGCGGACCAGCGTTGAGGTCATTGCGGCGAACGGTGCGTGGGGTGAAAGTGGAAAAAAAAGGGGTCGGGTGACGCTTGAACCTTGTTATGATGGACTTGTTCCGGCAACTTTGCAAGTGTTGCGGATGAGGCTCTCCTTGGGGGGAGGCGGGACGGAAGGCGGCGGGAAAGCCTGGGTTCGTTATGGCATGAAATGTGTTACCGTGTGAGGGCGTCATCTACGAATGACGCGAGGATGCACCTGTCGCCCGGAGCGGGACCGTGGGCCGATCTATAAGAGGATTCCTTTGATGAAGCTGAAGAACGTGTTGATGCTGACCTCCTTGCTGGGGACGTTGGTCATGGTTCCGTCTCCCGTGGTTTGGGCCAATGGCGGCAAGGCGTCCAGCGCCACCACGCCGGGACAGCAGACCATGCCCATCTCTGCCGACGATCTTTACGGCGACGATGATGGGGCGCAGGTGGCGGATCCGCTGGAAGGGTGGAACCGTTTTTGGTTCGGATTCAACGATCTCTTCTATGATTTCGTGCTGCGACCGGTGGCGGTGGGTTATTCGGCGGTGATTCCGGAGGGGGGACGGGAGACGGTGCAGGATTTTTTCAGCAATCTCACCACGCCAGTGCGGTTGGTGGGATCGGTGATGCAGGGCAAGGGGGAGCGGGCGGGCAACGAGTTGGGCCGTTTTTGCATCAACACCACCCTGGGAGTGCTGGGTTTGTTTGACGTGGCGGCGCATCAATACGAGATCAGGCGCCAGGATGCCGAGGATATGGGGCAGGCCCTGGGCAGCTACGGCATGGGAGAGGGGCTTTATCTGGTCTGGCCGATTCTCGGACCCTCCACCGCCCGGGACTCCCTGGGGCTGGTGGGCGATTATCTGGTCAACCCCATGAGCTACTATCCCACCGACACGTCGGACAAGGCGGCGGTGTTCGGTCTGCGGCTGATCAACGAAACTTCCTTCCGCATGGCCGACTACGACAACGTTCGCAGCGCCTCGGTGGATCCCTACGTCGCCTTCCGTCACGCCTACGTGCAGTTGCGCCGGGAAAAAATAAACAAGTAAGTCCTTGCTGATCTGTTCTGGCTGGGTCGCCCCGGCCTTCTCCTCTTCGTCGCGCCCCTGGCGGGGCTTTCAGGAAAGGATCGCCCCATGAACCCCTCCGCCCCTCCCGGCGTCGCCTCCGGATGGCTTTGGGGGCGCGGGGCGTGGTCGCGGGGGTGGCTCGGGCTGGGATTGGCGGCGGTGCTGCTGCTCTCCGGCTGTTTCAGTTTGCCGCCGCCCAACGTCAAGGGGGAAGAGACCCGCTTCCATTTCGGGGATCTGGTCAAAACCGACACCCATTTGGTGATCGAGACCCATCAGCGGGAGTTGATGGGCCATTTGCGGCAGTTGATGATCAAACTCTACCAGCGCAATCCCCGGGAGTTGGCCAAGACCCCCGGGGCGACGGTGGAGCAAAACCTCGCCCAGCTTTTTGACATTCGGGATGGCTGGCATTTTACCGACGATCGGCGGCGCAACGGCGTCGATATCCTGCGCCAAACGTTTGACGACAGCTTTGCCGGGGATCGGGTCTTCGCCTTTGTGGCAGGGCTGGGGTCGATGCTCATGGCCTCCTACGACAACCGCAGTAAGTTCAGTCTGCTGGACGATCTGGATCCGCAAAAGCTCTACAACAGCGCCCGCAACATCGAGGTCGCCTTCTGGAAGCTCTCCCATGATCGGAGCAAGGCCAACGGCGAACCCTTCCTTCTGGCCAACGAATGGGGAACCACCCCCAACCTGAGTTACGAACGGCTGTGCGGCAAGATGGTGGGGGTGCAGGATCTGCTCTCCCGCATCGTGGCGCAAAAGACCAAGCGTTCGGTCAAGCAGGCCCTGCAGTTTATCGCTTCCAGCGTCTTTCTGCCTATCTGAGGGGGGCATCCCCTCCTGCCGCTTGTGTTAGAGCAGTTTCAATTGAAATTTACACATGCGGAGATTGCAGCTGCAAGGAACCCATGCCCAAAATGAACCGTCATTCCCGCGAAAGCGGGAATCCGTGCGCCCGCAAGGGCGCTTGATCAGCACGGTGGAAGTCCGTGTCGGAGTAAGCCGAAGCGCCTTTTGCTTGACTCGGGCCATCCCTGGCCCTCGCCCTTCGGGTT
>JADGAP010000139.1:4470-9619 GCA_015231965.1 Magnetococcales bacterium
CACATGACGTCAAACGAAGCCAGGAGATGCAACCAACTTTCCCCCACGAAAACGTCATTCCCGCGAAAGCGGGAATCCAGCCTTTGTGTCTTTGGAACGCCTCGCCTTGCGTCCAAGATGAAATGGACAGATTTTCACTCAAGCGTCGAAAGTCAATTTGCGGAATTATCCCTATTAGTCGGATGATTATAGTGGACTTTTTTTGGGGTGGGCTCGGTACCATGGGGGGGCTGTTTTGTCGTGGTGATGGGGTAAGGCGTATGGAATCAACGGCTGGATTCCCGCTTTCGCGGGAATGACGATCTATTTTTGGAATGAGTTCCTCGTTCCCTCAAGTTCCTGGTGTGCAGATTTGAAATGCAATAACCATAATGATCATGTTGCATCCAGAAGATGTGGTGGAGGTTCCTTTCCTGATTATCTTGCGAAAAACATCAGCAAGTTGCGGTTGTAGCAAGGTCGGCTTTCCCCAGAATTTGGGCATGGCCGCAGTGATGGTTCCTGCAAGCACCATTAACTGAGAGATCTTTCTCATTCTCTCACCCAACGCGCTTTTCGGGGGATGCATGATTGACGACACTATTTGCACAAGCTGTAACAAAATTCCTGAGCTGCAAGGACGGATAGAAGCGGAAGGAGTTCGTCAATCCTGCTCGGTCTGCCGTCAGGATCAGCAGAAGGCTATTGCCCTTGAGCATCTTCTTGAACAAATTGACAAAGGATTCACAAACGTCTACGGCCATGTGGACTCCAACGCGTTCACAGAAGAAGAGGAGGGGGATGACCTGGAGGAAGCGTTGGACTCGCTGACTGGGTGGGATAGTGCAGTCACGAAGCTGATTGCGGAAACGCTCTGCGAGTCCGAGCCTGGCTATAATCCCTCTAAAGATGGAGAACCATTTTATTCAGAGGCACAAAACTATGTAAAGCTACCCGATGAATACGATAGTGGCAATGACGAACTAGGTGCTTCTTGGGATAAATTTAAGCTTGGTATCAAGCACGAAGCTCGTTTTTTTCCTGAGTCATCCATCAATGAATTGAGAGAGATTTTTGGAAATTTGGAGAATGCCCATGGATCGATAAGGGACGTCATCATCCGCAGCATTGGACCAGGTACTGACATTTCCGCCGTTTTTCGAGCGCGAGAAATTGACATCAACAACAAAAAATCGGTAATTAAGTTGCTGAAAAATCCTGCGGACAAATTTGGAGCTCCTCCTCCCCGGAGAGCAAGAGCAAACCGGCTGAACCCCACAGGGATTCGAGCCTTTTACGGTTCTTTAGATCCTATGACCTGCCTGGCTGAACTTCGCCTTCCAATCGGCTCAAGCGCAATCGTGGTTAGTTTTAACATAACTCGCAAGTTGAGACTCCTTGATGTAGCACACCTTCCCACCACAGTTAAGAGACTCAGTCCGTTCCATCCAAATTATGTCAGGTCGCACCAGTTCCTCAGTTTCATTAGGCAGTTCTCCTTTGAAATCAGTAGTCCCATTCTGCCTAAAGACACCCACCTCGACTACATCGCCACCCAGGCCGTCGCAGAGTATTTGGCGCATCACCATTCGCCTGCATTTGATGGCATCCTGTACAACTCGTCACAGGAAGGAGATGGGATAAACATTGTTCTATTCCAACATGCTTGCGCTGTAGAATCCTCTGGAGAATTGAAGGGGAGTAACTACAAATTTTATGATGAAACTGACTTTGACGATGATGATCGCGGCGGCTATCATATTGGTTACATGTTGTCCTACAAACCTGGTTCAGACCAAGAAGTATATGAGACTGACGAAGACTTGAAATTCCTGACGGATGCGCCTGATTCCGGTAAAAGTCCACAGAACCAAGCTCTTCAGTATATTGAAGGATCAGCAACGGTTTATAACGTAGAAAGGGTCGTGTACTCAGCTAATTCACTTCCAATTAAAGTCGTTCCAATTAAGAATGGCGCATGACCCAGAGCGGCGTCAGGGGGGGGGAAACTAACTTTTCCAGACACAGCATTGTCATTCCTGCCTTCGCGGGAATGACGTTTATGGAACGACAATATACCCTATAAAGGGTCCGTCAGGCCAAAAGGGGTAGTCAAGGTTTGCGAGGATCAACCGTGCGGGAACATCACGCCATGTGCGCGGTTTGACGCCTCACCCGTGCCCCGCGCCGCGCATCAGAGCGAACATGGCGGCGAGGATGAGGGCGGTTTGGGCGGCGAACATCCCGCCGACCCATTTGAGAAGGTCGGTTTTGTTATCGGACATGCGCTGTTCAAGTCGGAGTTCCAACTCCTTGAGATCCCGTTTGGTGGCCAACTCGTCGAGATGGGCTTCCTGAGCGCCGCGCAGCACCGAGACGATGCCCTTGGCTTGGGCGTCGTTGAAGCCCGACGCCTGGAGGGTCTCCATGAATTTCAAGGTGTCGAAGGCGAGGGTGGCCATTTTAGAATCCTCCTGGAGATCACTTTATCCCATTTCCTTGGGCAAAATCCACCGCATTCCCTCGCCGCCCCGAGGGGCTACGACGCCGCGTTGAAGGATTACCATCCCAGGGCGTGGCGAACGTCTCGCAGCACGCGGGCGGCGAAGGCGTCGTGGGTGCGGCCTTGGGCGATGGTCCGGGGGTCGGCGGCGGGCGTTCGTCCCAAACACTCCCGAAGCTGATTCTGGGTGCGAAACCGTATCCAGAAAACACCAGAGATTATCGAGAAGTGAAATTTGCAGGGGCCAATAAAATTCTCTCCCCGGCCTTGCGACCGGGGAGAGAAAGATTGACTGCAAACTGCGGGCACCGGGCTGGCGAATTACATATCCATGTCGCCCATGCCGCCCATGCCGCCGCCGCCGCCGCCCATGGGGGGCTTGTCCTTCTTCGGCAGTTCGGCGACCATGGCTTCGGTGGTGATCATCAAGCCGGCGACGGAGGCCGCGGCTTCCAGGGCGTAGCGCACCACCTTGGTGGGATCGATGACGCCCCGGGCGACCAGATCGGTGTACTCGTCGGTGGCGGCGTCGAAGCCGAAGTTGTCGTCGGTGCTCTCCATGATCTTGTTGACCGCCACGGAGCCCTCGACGCCGGCGTTTTCGGCGATGATGCGCACCGGCTCTTCCATGGCCCGGGAGACGATCTTGACCCCGACCTTCTGGTCCTCGTTGCCCACCTTGAGATGATCGAGCCCCTTGCGGGCGCGCAGCAGGGCGACGCCGCCGCCGGGAACCACGCCTTCTTCAACGGCGGCGCGGGTGGCGTGGAGGGCGTCGTCCACCAGATCCTTGCGCTCCTTGACTTCGACTTCGGTGGCCCCGCCGATCTTGATCACGGCCACGCCGCCGGCCAGCTTGGCCAGGCGCTCTTGCAGCTTTTCCTTGTCGTAATCGGAGGTGGTCTCCTCGATCTGGGCCTTGATCTGGGAGATGCGGGCCTTGATGTCCCCGGGCTTGCCCGAACCGCCGACGATGGTGGTGTTGTCCTTGTCGATGATCACCGACTTGGCGCGGCCCAACATCTTGATGGTGACGCTCTCCAGCTTGATGCCCAGATCTTCCGAGGCCAACTGACCGGCGGTGAGGATGGCCACATCCTCCATCATCGCCTTGCGACGGTCGCCGAAGCCGGGGGCCTTGACGGCGCAAACCTTCAAACCGCCGCGCAGCTTGTTGACCACCAGGGTGGCCAGGGCCTCGCCTTCCACATCCTCGGCGATGATCAGCAGGGGACGGGCGGTCTGCACCACGGACTCCAGAACCGGCAGGATCTGCTGCAGGTTGGAAACCTTCTTCTCCACCAGCATGATGTAGGGGTCTTCCATCTCGACCCGCATCTTGTCGGCGTTGGTGATGAAGTAGGGGGAGAGATAGCCACGATCGAACTGCATGCCTTCCACCACTTCCAGGGTGGTGTCCATGCTCTTGGCTTCCTCGACGGTGATCACGCCTTCCTTGCCGACCTTGTCCATGGCCTCGGCGATCATCGCGCCCACTTTGCTGTCGCCATTGGCGGAGATGGTGCCCACCTGAGCGATTTCGGCGTTGTTGGTCACTTCGCGGGAGAGGGCCTTGAGGCGGGAGACCACCGAATCCACCGCCGCGTCGATGCCTCGACGCAGATCCATGGGATTCATGCCGGCGGCGACGGCCTTCAACCCTTCGCGCACGATGGCCTGGGCCAGCACGGTGGCGGTGGTGGTTCCGTCGCCGGCCACGTCGGCGGTCTTGGAGGCCACTTCCTTCACCATCTGGGCGCCCATGTTCTCGAACTTGTCGTCCAGTTCGATCTCCTTGGCCACCGACACGCCGTCCTTGGTGATGCGGGGGGCGCCCCAGGACTTTTCCAGCACCACGTTGCGGCCCTTGGGGCCCAACGTCACCTTGACCGCGTTGGCCAGGGTATTGACGCCAACGAGCATCCGGGCCCGTGCATTTTCGCCGAACTTAACCTCTTTAGCAGCCATCGTTTCAAACTCCTTCGCCGAAGATTTTATCCGGGTTCATTCTGGATCGGGATGGGACGCGCCCATCGGTTGGCGCGGGGATTACTTCTCCACCACGCCCATGATGTCGGTTTCGCGCAGGATCAGCAGTTCGTCGCCGTCCACCTTGACTTCGGTTCCGGCGTACTTGGCGAACAGCACCCGGTCGCCCACCGAAACGTCCATGGGACGCAGCGAACCGTTCTCCTGCACGGCGCCCTTGCCCACCGCCAGCACCTCTCCCTGGATCGGCTTCTCCTTGGCGGTGTCGGGGATGATGATCCCGGACGCCGTCTTCTCCTCCTGCTCGATGCGCTTGACGATCACACGGTCGTGCAACGGACGGATTTTGGTCTTCATGGAATGAACGCCCTCCTCGCGACGTAAAAAATTCCTGGGCGGCGCGGCGCGCGCGCCCGTGTTCCGATGATGTCTCGGCGGTTCGAGGGATCGAACCGCCAACCTTGCGCCGCCGGAGGGATTTCCGCCCGACGGCCCAGCGGGGGCTTTTGGCACTCAACCTCCGCGAGTGCTAATATGGCGATGGTTCCGCCGGATGCAAGGGGAGGCGTCGATTTTTTTGCAACGCGGCAAAAAAGGAGGCGCTTCCCCAGCCGGGACGAAGGGGCGGCGGGGAGGGGGACGGGCGGGCTTCAGGGGGGGCGGGGGGCACCGGCCTGG